>JAAWEC010000107.1 GCA_022794095.1 Clostridia bacterium | reverse complement strand
GAATAATCTTAATAAGAAAATACGTAATAAAATAGGATTTGGGGACGGCCCCCAAATCCTATTTTATATTGTATAGGAAAAATATATTCTACACAAATTTGCTAAAGCAAATTTGGCAGACGAACAAAGACAGAGCATGTAAAGTAATCACTCATTTATAGTGCTCCATTAATTTCTCTACAATTTGTATTGCATTACTAGCAGCACCTTTACGAATATTATCAGAAACAACCCATAAATTTATACCAGAATCCACACTTTCATCACGACGAACTCTACCAACAAAAACTTCATCATGACCAGTAGCAGTAATTGCCATTGGATATAAATTTTTACTTAAATCATCTTGTAGAATTAAATTAGGAAAACTCCTTAAAGAATCAAGTAAATCATCTATTTCAAAATCCTTTTCAAATTCCACATTAATTGACTCAGAATGAGAATTTTGAACAGGAACTCTAACAGTAGTAGCAGTTACCCTTAAATCTGGTCTATGCAAGATTTTCCTAGTTTCATTAATCATTTTCATCTCTTCTTTTGAATATGCATTTTCCATAAAAACATCAATATGAGGCAAGCAATTATTATAAATAGGATAAGGAAACTTCTTCAAAGGCTTGTTATTATCAGTATTTTCCAAATCACATAAAGCATCTTTTCCAGCTCCAGAAACAGCTTGATAAGTAGAATAAACTACCCTTTTAATATGATATTTTTCATCTAATGCCTTTAAGGGAAGCATTGCTTGGATAGTTGAGCAATTAGGATTAGCAATGATTCCATGATGCAAAAAAGCATCTTCTAAATTAACTTCAGGAACAACTAAAGGAACATCATCATGCATACGAAAATAACTACTATTATCAACAACAATGCAATTTTTTGAAGCTGCAATTGGAGCATATTTCTTAGAAACTTCTCCACCAGCAGAAAAAATGGCAAAATCGAAACCTCTATCAAAAGAAGTTTCGGTTAACTCTTCTACAACATATTTATTTCCAGAAATAGAAAAAACTTCACCAGCTGAGTTTTGACTTGCAAATAAGCCGAAAAGATTCGACTGGCAAATTTTTTTCATTAAATACCTGCATAACAGTTCTTCCAACAAGACCAGTTGCACCAACAATAGCAACTTTGTATTTCTTCATGGAAAACCCCCTTTTATATTATAGATTTTAAATAACATTAGTATTTATTTGAATTGTTAACAGTAGCATTTTCGCTTTGTCCAATTCTAATAAGCTTTTTAAAAGCCTTCAAAACACGTATAAACATGCTTTCTTTTTTTGTAATAACCTTAAGAGAAGTCTCAAATTGTCCACTTTCTATTAAATTATATTTAGCCTCCAACTCTTCCATTTTAGAAACATAATAATCATTAAAGAAAGTATACCCATCTGTATAACCAATATAATCTCTAAATGTATACAATTTCTTTCTAAATGCCTCAACTCCCTCTAAATCCACAATTCTGTCAAAAGCATTATCAAAATAGCTAGAAATAATCAAATTTTGAGTTCTCATAAAAGTTAAAGTAATCTCATTTTTTAACTCATCAATCTTCTTAATCATACCATCAACTTTTCTGTTTCGATCATCAATTTGAGCAATCTTATTATTAATCTTAATAATTTCTTCTTCATGATAAAGAATATCATCAACAGCATTTTGGATAGCCATATAAACTTTAGGTGAAGTAAATTCAGAAAAAGCTAATTTAAACCTATCAGTACTCTTTAAAGTACTCTCAAAAAGTGCATCTTCACCTGTAATATAAGCCAATTGATTAACCAAACAACACTCCAAAGGATAATAAGAAGGACTAGTTGTTTCAAAGCTAATTCCAAAATACTTAACATACTCTTTAGGAATACCATTAATTTTAGAAGAAATAAGTTGAACAGCAGCTTCATTCATACCTAAACCATAAACTTTAAATTCAGTATAATCACAAAGTCCCATTCTAACCAAATAATTCTTTTTATCTTTCACTTCTTGAAGATAATGGATACATTCATGAATAGCAAACTCGTCTAAATCTTCATCTGCAATATGTTCATTAAAATAAATAGCAGTATTTTTATAAAAATAATTAGCTTCAGCCATTCCTTCTGGCATCTTAGCTTTATACATGTTAAGCCTAGACAATTTAATAAATAAATCATTTTGATTAAATCCATATTCAGGGAAAGCGTCACAAATCTTTTGAGAAATATTCCTTGCAATTGAATTAATTTTCAATGTATTTAATGTTTCTATAACTTCTATTCCATCTTTTTTTAACTCTGTTTCAACACTCATATACAAATCTCCTTAGTATAATCTACAAATAAATTATACTACAAAAAGCCCAATAGTGTATGTCAGTAATATTAAATGTTCTTTACAGTTTCGTGACATGTAACACTTTTACTAATCCTAAACCCTATTTGTAATATTTTCTTACATCATCAAATTAAAAAGTTAGTAGTATTATTACTACAATAGAAAAACTCAAACTAATGTAATTTTAGTTTGAGCTAAATTCTTTTATTAATGCGTCTATTTCTTCTCTAGTTTTTGGCTCTGCATTATTATTGTTTCCAGGTCTCCCATATGTTGCACCACAAGTATCTAAATAATAGTTATTTCTTAATTCTCTTATTCCAATTGCACTACTTGAATACCCTTCTTTAGCAACAATACCTGCAATTGTTGAACCTGATAAATTCCCCAAATTGAAACAATTTTCTATAATAGCATGTCCACTGTTATTTCCTGATATATATCCTGAAATTCCACCACAAACACTTCCACCATAACTGCTTTTCACTTCTCCTGAATTTTTACAATTTGTTATGCTACATTTTGTATCATAAGCTAATGCCCCTGCAATACCACCAATATAAATGGAATTATATTTTGTCTCTGAAGATAATCCTATTACATTTCCTTGGTTTGTACAGTAATTAATTTCTGCAGTAATTCCTTCACCAATAATTCCACCAGTTCCATGATTTCCACTTATTTCACCTGTATTAATACAGTTTTCAATTTTCCCTTTTGCATATCCTGCTATTCCACCAATAGATCTTCCATAATATCCTGTTGTGCCTAGTGGATATACTTTTGCTTGATTGATGCAAAATTCTACTGTTCCTCTATTATCACCAATACAACCACCTACTCCATTCCAACCACCTACAGATCCATTGGTTTTTATATTTTTTATTATTCCATTATTTGTTCCACATGCTAAGGCAATTCCACCCTCGTTTCCTTGAACATATCCTATTACTTCTAAATTTTGTATTGTTCCATTATTTACACCAAATAAAGCTTGATGTTGTTTTCCTCTAGTATCTATATACAAATTTTCAACTGTATGATTGTTTCCTTCAAATGTTCCTTCAAAAGAACGACTTGCATTTCCAATTGGTGTCCATTGATTGTTAGTTGCTCCTAATAAATCAATATTTTCTTGTAATTCAATAGTTTTTTCTTTATAATTAGTTCCTTCATTAACTTTATCTCTGAATTTTTTAATTTCTTCTGCTGTTGTTATTGTGTAATCATAAACTGTTTGCTCATTTGAATGGCTTATCTTGTCTTGTTCGTATCGTACCTCTACATATCCTGTTACTGATTCATTAAAGCTAGTTTCTTGTTCATAAGAATAACTTATTTTTCGTGTTCTTTTTCTTGCTTTTTCTTCTCCATTTATATAAAAAATATATTCCATTTCTCTTCCACTTGATTGTTTAGCCTTTGCTGTAAAAGTAACCTTTTTATATTGTACTTTGCTTGCTTCCAATGTTACCTCTATGTCTTTTAATGAATCTTTTACAGCACCTATATATTCTATTTTATCTTCTATTATTTGAAAAATATAACCCTCTTTTGTTGTAACTTGTATAAGTAGTTCTTCTATTTCTACAGATGACCCTTCAAAATTATAGTCTTGTTCTATTTTATTTTTTTCTTCTTGGATTAATTTTTCCTGTGATTGATTGTTATTTTCAAGTTTCGTTCCTTGAATTATGATTTTTAGTAGTTCTTCATATTTTTTTATTGTGCTTTCTTCTTTTGCTGTATCTGCTTTTGCTAAAATGCCATTTTCTCCTGTTAAAGTTGCAATTGTTATTCCGAGCTAATATTAGTAAAATTATTATAGTAATGACTAATGCAATTAAAGTAATACCATTTATATTTTTTGCCATATTTCCCCCTATTTTTTCATTTTTACTCAACATAAAGTGCTAGACGAAAAGAAACGTCATTGCTAGCAGCTCCATAGTTATTGTTGCGATAAGAAGCTGAATGACTACTAGCATAATCACCACCTCTGCCAATAAAAGGATATGAGCCGTAAGTATTTTTTTCTGCTATATATTCCCATGCATTTCCTTCTAAGTCATATATATTACACACTTTATCTGTTTCATTATTTCCTGAAACTGCTACGCCACCTGATATATGCCTGCTACTATCTGGTTTTGTTATATCATAAGATTTACCTGTTCCATCTACTCTTGGCTTACTTGATATAAACGCCATTGTCATATCCCACTGTATTCCAGATATTAATGCACTTTTTGTATGCATATTATTTGTAAACATTGATTTTGCTGTTATTTTTGCTGTTTCTTGAGAGATACTTGCCCATACAGTTGCTCCTTTTTTACTTACTAATGTATTTGTTCCTTCTTTTCCTGCCTCATATCTTGATATATAAAATCCTTTTACATTTCTTACAGCTTCTTCTTCATCTGTTATTTCATCTGGTAAATAATTTGCATCGTCAATGGATTGTTCTGAAACAGCCGTAGTTACATAACTTGTATTTCTTTTATATGGTGTTTCATCTGTTATTGGTATCCATACAAATTGATTTCCTATATTTTCTGTATCATTTGCGACATCTGATATAACTAGACCTTCTTCTACATTATCTGCTCCTGGTAAAATTGCAAAGCCTACTGGAATTACTGCTGTTCCATTTTTTGTGTATGTTTTATTTTTATCTCCTGTTACAATTTCTCCAGGCTCTATTTCGTTAATTACTGGATATTTTCCTACTGTCACTTTTCCATTTTCATCAATAGTTACTTCATATCCATTAACTGTTACCTTTGCTGGCAATTTTATTATACTGTCAGTTACTGTTACACCCTCTGTTCGTTTTAAATTTTCTTTTAATTCATTTATGTTTATTGTTCCATTTGCTCCATAGCTTCCCATTACTGCTATTTGCACTTTTTCTCTAGCTTCTTCCTCTGTTGTTTTATTTTTTGCAGTTTGGGCCTTTGTTAATATTCCGATTTTCTCCTGTTAATGTAGCTATTGTCACTCCTGCAAGTATCAACAATACTATTATTGTAATTACTAATGCTATTAAAGTAATACCATTGCTTGCTTTTTCTTCGTTTTTAATTATACTAATCATTAATATAATTCTCCTTTACTTCTTTTGTTATTGTATAGAAAAATCTAAAAATTTCCTATAATATCAATACATGTTTAGGTTTTCTTTTATTATTTTCATTTTTTAAAAAGTTATAACAATGTATTGATTGTTATTTTATCAATAATCAAAAATGCTGTCAACTAGTTTGCATAATTCTTATTATTCAACAATAAAAAGTATTAGACACAATATTTTTAAAAGTTTTTACACTTAAAAAACACTATTGTGTTTTTTGCAATATTATAGAAAAGTTCTCCGAACTTCCTATAATATAAAACGTTCCACAGAAAATTGCTTTGCAATTTTCGCGAGCGAACAAAGACGAGGCATGAAGAGTAATTTAAAAGGTCATAAAATTTTAATCATGCCTCTTTTGTTCTCTTTTATGTTTTCAAAGAAATATTTGGTAATAAGTAGAGCAATTAGAAGATACAAACTTGTTGACGTAATCTTGATTATTGATAAAATAATCAAATAAGGAGGATTATATTAATGGTTAGTATAATTAAAGTAAAAAACGAGAAAAAAGCAAACAAAGGTATTACCTTAATCGCATTAGTAATTACTATAGTCATATTACTTATATTAGCAGGAGTAGCAATAGCAACATTAACAGGGGAAAATGGAGTATTAAACAAAGCAAATACAGCAAAAGAAGAAACTAAAAAAGAAGAATACAAAGAAATATTAAAATTAATAGGAAATGGGCTAAGACCAGATAAAGAAGTAAATAAATGGAGTAGTAAAAAATATATAGATGAATATGAGCAAAAAATTCTAAAAGAAGAAACTTTTAAAGAAGCAGAAATCAATAGAGTTAGTGATGAAACAATAATTGTCATAACAAAAGAAGGCTGGGTATATAAAATAACAGAAAATGAAGTAAAATATATTGGAACACAAGGAGAAACAGACATTCCAACATTAGAAGAAAGTAATATAAAATTTGAATATAATCCATCACCATTAAACAATTTATGGACAAATGAAAGTGTAAAAGTAACAATTTTATCAGAAATAGATAACTATCAGATACAATATTCAACAGATGGAAAAAGATGGAGCAATTATACAACAGCTGTTCCAATATATGAAAATGGAGCAATTTATGCACGATTAGTAAATGAATTTTATGAAGAAGTATGTTACGCAACAGGAAGTATAACTAATATAGATAAAGAATCACCTACTGGAACTATTACTGTAACAAATATTGAGCGTTCTTACATTACAATTTCTGTTAATGCTTATGATAATCCAAATCAAGAAGCAGAAAATAGTGGTATTGCAGGATATAGATATTGTATAAAAGGAGTGAATGATTTTACAGAACTTGAGAAGTCTAATGAATATACTTTTTCAGGACTCAAAGCTAGTACATCTTATATAATTGTAGCTAGGGTAATTGATAATGCAGGAAATTCAGAGGATATTGAGTGCGAAATTAAAACCAAAGATGAAATGGCTATTATAAAGGAGGGAGAACTCGTAGCTGGAGGATGTCAACCACTTGAAAATAACCAATTTTCATTTACTCCTGTGCCAGAAAAAGGATATTATACTTTAAGGATTTCTACAGAGTATACATGGTGTAGATTTGGAGGGTTCGAACTTAATTGCCCTGATGGAAATTACGTTTTGTGTTTAGATATGCTAGTTAATAAAGTTTGTACAAAGAATTATGACATAACTTGTGGAATAAAAGATTCTTCTTATGCAGACAATTGGGGAAAACCTGTATATGAGTCCCATATAAATTGGACAGGTTCGATAAAAATTCCAACAGAAGATTTTGGAAAACGAACTTCTTATAGAATTCCAGGTGTTGTAAAAAATGGAATAGCTAAAGTTGGATTTCTAACTGGTTGGACGTGGCAGAGTGGTGGTACTCAATATGTTGATTTTAATATATATAACTTATGGTTAGAATAATATTAAAAAGAAAATAGATTATACTGTAACACTAATAATATTAGAGTTGCAGTTTTTCTTTTAAATCAATGCCACTTGCAAAATTCACAAAATAGTATATAATATAAGAGAGGTGAAAAAATGGACAAAATAGAAGAAAGCATAGGGTATATATTCAAAGACAAAAATTTACTAAAAAAAGCCATGACACACACATCATATGCCTATGAAAACAAAGTAGACAGTAATGAAAAATTAGAATTTTTAGGAGACAGCATATTAGAATTTATATCTAGCAAATACCTTTTCAAAAACTATCCAAAGCTACAAGAAGGAGAAATGACTAAAGTTAGAGCAGCAGTTGTATGTGAAAAAAGTCTATACAAAATAGCCACATTGCATAATTTTAGTGATTTCTTATATTTAGGAAAGTCAGAGAAAAAAACAGGAGGAGAAAAGAGACCAGCAATATTAGCAGACAGTGTAGAAGCAGTAATTGCAGCAATTTTCTTAGATGGTGGAATAAGCCAAGCAGAAAAGTTTATTATAGACAATTTAAAAGACGAAATCGAAATAGCCACAAAACATGTAGGAGATAGAGATTACAAAACAGTACTACAAGAAAAACTTCAAGAACATGGAGAAGTAAAAATAGAATACAAAATAACACAAGAAAAAGGACCAGATCATGATAAACACTTTGAAGCACAAGTTAGTTGTAATGGAAAACTACTTGCAAGAGGAGAGGGTAAAAGTAAAAAAGAAGCACATATGGAAGCAGCTAAAAAAGCATTAGAAGATTTAAAATAGAAAGACAATTTTTCAGCCAATATATGCAGAAAGAAGGAATGAAATTATTATGAAAAAACAATATATAATACCAATATTTGTACCACATTTAGGTTGTCCAAATGATTGTATATTTTGTAACCAAAAATCCATCAGTGGGCAAAAAAAGAACATGACAAAAGAAGAAGCAAAAAAAATAATAGATGACTACCTAAAAAGTATTGTAAACGAAGAAGCAACAGTAGAAATTGCATTTTATGGTGGAAGTTTTACAGCAATAGATGAAAAATTACAAGAAGAATTATTACAAACAGCTTATGAATATATACAAGCAGGAAAAGTAGAATCAATTAGAATATCAACAAGACCAGATGCAATAAACAAAGAAATATTAAAAAGGCTAAAAAAATACAAAGTAAAAACAATAGAACTAGGAGTACAATCAGCAAATGATTATATTCTAAAAAGAAGCAATAGAGGACATAGCTTTAATGATGTAAAAAAGGCATCTAAAATGATACGTTGGAACGGTTTTAAATTAGGACATCAAATGATGGTAGGTCTACCAGAAAGCACAAGAATTGATGAAATCAACACAGCAAAAGCCCTAATAAAACTAAAACCAAAAATGGTAAGAATATATCCTGTACTAGTAATAAAAAACACACCACTTGAAAAAGAACTAAAACAAGGAAAATATGAGCCATTACCATTAGTACAAGCAGTTGAAGTTTGCAAAGAATTAGTTAGAATGTTTGCAGACAAAAAAATTGAAGTAATCAGAGTAGGACTTCAAAACACAGACGAAATAGCAGAACCAGAAAGTAAACAAAGTGAAGTAGTTGGAGGACCATATCATCCAGCATTCAGGCAATTAGTAGAATCTGCTGCATGGTATGATGCAATTGTTGGAAAAATAAAAAAGCTAAATGTTAAAGTAAAAGAAGTAGAAGTAACAGTAAATCCTATTGACAGTAACAATGTAATTGGACATAAAAAAGAAAACATTTTAAAATTAAAAGAAACTTATGATGTGGACTTAATATTAAAACAAGACGAAGCCATAAAACAAGGAAAATCAAAAATTGAAATCACAAAAACTTATCATGATTTTTTAGAAGAATAAACATTTTATTCAAATAGTATAAAATCACCAATATATGCAAATACTGCTATAAAGGTGGTTTTTTGTATGAAAAAAACAATATTAGAAATTACAGGAACAATACTTGGCTCATTCATAATGTCAATAGCAGTAGCATTATTTTTGCTCCCTAATCAACTATCATCAGGGGGAATAACAGGTATTGCAACAATAACATATTACTTACTAAAAATACCAATGGGAATAATGATAGTAATTATCAATATCCCATTATTTATCATAGCAATTTACAAAATAGGAAAAAACTTTTTCATAAAATCAATGATAGGAACAATATCATTATCAATTTTTATTGATATATTAGATAAAATACAACCATTAACAAATGACAGATTTCTAGCATGTATTTATGGTGGAATTATAATAGGACTTCGGAACAGCAATAATTTTAAAAGTAAATTCTTCAACAGGTGGAACAGACCTAATTAGCTATATTGCCAAAGAATATAAGCCAACAATTAGTATGAGCAGAACAATTATTTTAATAGATGTAGTAATTGTTAGTTTAAATGTATTTTTCTTTAAAGAAATTGAAATTGGTTTATATTCAGCAATCACGATTTATTTAATGGGTAAAATGATAGACATTTTATTTGAGGGTATTTACTTTACTAAATTATTGCTAATTGTATCAGATAAAAATGAAGAAATAGCCAAAAAAATAGGAGAAAAGATAAAAAGAGGAACAACTCGGGCTTTTTGGAAAAGGAATGTACACAAACGAAAAAAAGCTAATTTTAATGTGTGCAGCTTCAAGAGGAGACATTGCAAAAATCAAAATGATAGCAAGAAAAATAGACCCAAAATGCTTCATTGTAATCACAAATTCAAGAGAAGTACTAGGATTAGGATTTAAAAAAACATAGAAGTATGCAAATTTTCAAATCTAACAAAAATATATTATTAAATATTTAAAAATAAAACAAAATGTAGTATAATCACTTTAAAGGAGAGAAACAAAAATGCAAGAACAAAAAATAATATTAAAAAATATAGATTCATTTGAACCAAAAGACATATTTGAATGTGGACAATGCTTTCGTTGGAACATACAAAAAGACGGAAGTTATACAGGAATATTTGGAGAAAATGTATTAAACATAAAAAAGGAAAAAGAAGAAATTATAGTAGAAGGAATTTGCAAAAAAGACTTAGAAGAAACAATAGAACAATACTTTGACCTAAAAAGAGATTATAAAAAAATAAAAGAAACATTATCAAAAATTGACAAAAACATGGAAACAAGCATAAAATATGGTAAAGGAATTCGAATTTTAAACCAAGACTTATGGGAAACAATAATCTCATTTATAATATCTGCAAACAACAACATACCAAGAATAAAAGGGATTATTGAAAGACTATCAAAGCAATATGGAAAAGAAATTATATTTAAAGGTGAAAAATACTATACTTTCCCAACACCAGAAGAATTAAAAGATGTAAAAATACAAGAATATAGAGACCTAGGGTTAGGATTTAGAGACAAAAGAATATATGAAACAACCCAAATGATTTTAAATAAAAAAGTAGACTTAAGAAAAATGCAAAACAACCCAAATACCTTAGAAGTAAGGGAGCAGTTACTAACATTATCTGGAATAGGTCCAAAAGTTGCAGACTGCATCTTGTTATTTTCTACACTAAAGAGATTTGAGGTATTTCCTATTGATGTATGGGTAAGAAGAGTGATGAATGATTTATACTTCAAAAATCCAGACGAAACAAAAGTAACCAAAAGACAAATAGAACAAATAGCAACAAAAAAATTTGGTAACTTAGCAGGACTAGCACAGCAATACCTATTTTATTGGAGAAGAGAAATGAGATAAAAATAAAGAAAGAAGGAAAAACCAATGAAGAAAATACTAATCATACCACTATTATTTTTAGCAATCACAGCAATTTTTTTAGGACAAAACAAAGTACAAGCTAAAAGTTACACAATAGAAGATATGGATATACAAGCAACTGTAGACAATAATGGTTCTGTTAAAATAGAGCAAAAAATAACATATAACTTTAATGGAAGTTATAATGGAATTTATATAAACATTCCATATCAACTAGAGGACATTGAAGCAGAAAAACTTGTCAAAGGTAATAAAATAAATGACGACTTATACAATGGAAAAAAAGTAACAATAAATAAAGTTTCAACCATAATAAATGGAGCAGAAACAGCATTTAGTGAAGTTAAATTTGCAACAAATGGAAACAAAAATGTTTATACAACAACAAATGAAAAAGGATTAAAAAACATAAAATTATATTCACCATCAAATGACACAACAAAAACTTTTAAAGTAGACTATACTATAGATGATTTATGTGTAAAGCATAATGACATTGGAGAACTATATTACAACTTTATTGGAGGAGCATGGGAAGCCACAATAAAAAAACTAAATATAGATATTTACATACCACAAAACACTGAAAACATAGAAGTTTGGGGACATGGACCATATAATCGGACAATCTAAAATAATTAGTAATAGCCATGCAAAATTTGAAGTTCAAAACATAAAAACAGGGCAATATGTAGCAGCAAGAGTTTTATTTGACAAAAAAAATATTGAAAACTCTACAAAACTAACAAACATAGACGCAAAAGAACTTATATATCAAGATGAAAATGCAATAATAGAAAACAAAGAAGAAAAAAAGACATTTACATGGAAAATTATAATTTTTGCTATTTGTTTATTTATCTATTGGGTTATACTAATGTGGATTTTTGAAAAGGACAAAAAATATAGAGTTGCTACTATAGAAGAAGAGGAGTTATTCAAAAAATACAATCCAATGCTTGCAGGATGTATTCAAGGAAGCAGAACCATACTTGCAAGAGATATTATAGCAGTTATCTTAGGACTAATTAACAAAAAAATAATCAAATTAGAGTTCAAAAACAGTATGAGTAAAGACAACTATTTATATATGATATCTAAAAATCCTAATTTAGAAAGCCAAATGGATGAAATCGAAAAATATGTATATAATTGGGTATTTAGCAAAAAAGAAAATGAGATTTTAAATGACAGACTAAAAGAAATGCCAAAAGAAGTTGATGCAAATGCAAAATTTAAACAATTAAATAAAATGGTAGAAGAAAACTTAGCACAAAAAGGAGCAAACCAAGCAAAAGTACCATTAATTTTGAGAGGATTTAATGTATTTTTATTCATTTTAAGTTTAGTAGTGATATTTAAACACATAATGTTTAATGGCTTTAATATATATTACGAAAAAGCAGTTGATGTTAAAGCAATTCTTATAATGATGATTACATTTATGCCTTTAATAATTGGAATACTATATTTGCCAATCAACTTGATAATAATATTAAGGCATAAAATCAATAAAACAGTACAACGAGTAAGTGGTCAAAAAGTAGTAACAACAACAATAAGCCTAATAGTATTATTTGGAGTAATAATAATTTTAACAGCATGTTTTTCACCTGTAAAATATATTGTTGCAGATGAAGTTTTAGTTTGCATTGCTACGATATTAATTTTAACAGATAATTTAATGCTAAAGAACAATGCAATTATGATAGAAGATTATAGCAAACTAAACACTTTAAAAGACAAAATTGAAAATTATTCAATAATGGAAGATAGAGATATAGAACAAGTAATGTTGTGGGAGCAATATTTAAGTTATGCTGTCAGCTTTGGTTTAGCAGACAAAATAATAAAAAGGCTTGATGGTCTACACTTAGATGATGACCTAACTAAATTAATTAATAATGATATATTTAGTGATTTTATTAGAACAGATTATTATTGGTTTTACACTTATGCTAGCTTAGACAGAAGATTTATGAGAAGTTATGGAGAAACTACAGGTAAAGTACTAAATGGAGTACTAAATAGTGGTAGTTCTAATGGATTCTCCAGTGGTGGAGGAGGAGGCTTCTCTGGCCGGAGGAGGTTTCTCAGGTGGAGGAGGAAGTGGCCGGAGGAGGAGGCGCTTTCTAGCTGAATTAGACATAAAAGTGACTATTTTAAATAGCCACTTTTTATATTATACCAAAGTTCTCCAAACTTTCTATAATATAAAGCGTTCCACAGAAAATTGCTTTGCAATTTTCGCGAACGAACAAAAAAGGAGCATGTAAAGTAATCTAAAAGGTCAAAAAACCTAATTATGCTCCTTTGTTCTGTTATAGGAAAAATCTCTGATTTTCCTATAACAGAAACACATTCTACACAAATTTGCTAATGCAAATTTGGCAGGCGAACAAAAACGGAGCATGTAAAGTAATCTAAAAGGTCAAAAAACTTAATCATGCTCCTTTTGTTCTTAGGCAAAAAAATAGAACTAGATTACTTTGTTAAGGAGAAATCTAGTTCAATAAACAAAAAATAAAACATATAATATAAATATATGATTATTAAAGAAATTGTAGCAAAAAAAATCGGCTAAGTCAAGCAAAAACAGCAAAAAAGTTGAATAAATAGAAAATACTTGTTACAATCAAATCATTATTTTATAAAAATATAATAAATTTTGTATATAAAGTTATAGTTGTAAAGAACTACTATAATTCATAGCTTTCCAAATCTTTAAAAGCAGGGTCATATAAATTTTTACCTTTATAATCAAAACGAGAACCATGACAAGGGCAATCCCAAGTTTTATCTACATCATTCCAAGAAAGCTGACAACCTAGATGTGTACAAAAAGGCTTAACAGCATAAATTTTGCCATCACTATTTTTATATATACCAACCTTTTGGCCATTAACATCAATAATGCTACCAGAATTATTTTGAACTTCATCAAAAGGCATATTAGCAGGTCTAAACTTATCTAATAGCAAAGAATTTGTTGACTGAACCAACATATTTTTCATTTCATCTCTATTTTTTATAGGTTTTAAACGAGACGGATTAAACAAATAAGCATACCTGTTTTCCTTGTTACAAATAGCATCTACAACAATAGAGCTAGCAACATTAGACAAAGTCATTCCCCATTTTTTAAAACCTGTGCCAACATATACTCTAGGCATATAATTAGAATAGTTACCAACATATGGCAACTTATCAAGAGAAATACAATCCCTTGTATTCCAACGAAATAAGACTTTAGCATCTGGATAGAACTTTTTTGCCTCGTTTTCTAAAATACCATAAGTATCTTCAAAACAAGAAGGTTGACCAGTTTTATGTTCTCCACCACCAATTAGCAACAAATTTTTTCCTTGAAATTTAGCAGTTCTATAAGAAAAGATTGGGTCACTGTAACTAATATACATACCATTAAAAAGAGTTTTCTTAGTATCCACAGCAATAAGATAAGATGTGGATTGATACATCTTTAAGAAGTAAAAACCAGGAAAATTAATAAAAGGATAATGACTAGCAACTACAACAAAGTTGCATT
The DNA here is from genome assembly GCA_022794095.1 of Clostridia bacterium. GTDB lineage: Bacteria > Bacillota > Clostridia > TANB77 > CAG-508 > CAG-269. The sequence continues at coordinate 5,807 of JAAWEC010000107.1, read as the reverse complement.
TAACTTTAGAATTATTAGCAAAAACAGTATAAGAGGAATCTAAATTTTGTTCTAAATTAGTAGCAGTAGTATTTGTATAAATTTTGCCATTACAAGAAGAAATACTTTTAGCCAAACCATAAAGATATTTTAAAGGATGAAATTGAGCTTGATTTTTAAAGCAAACTGCACCTGCAATTTCAAAAGGAAGACCTGTTTTTGTAACCAACTCACAAGGAAAACCAATAGACTCTAAGCTAGAAATCTCTTTTTTTATTGCTGGCAAATCAGTTTTTTTAGTAGCATAAACATAATTATTTTGATATTCAAAATCACACTTAATATTCTCTTTATCTATAATATCTTTAATATTCTGAATAGCCTGTTCATTTGCTTCTAAGTAATCCTTAGCAAATCCATTTCCATAAGAAGAAACTAAGTAATTATAAAACAAATCATGTTGACTAGTAATTTTAGCAGTTGTATGACCAGTAGTTTTACTACCAATATCATCTTTTTCAAGAACAACAACATTAAAACCTAAATTGCTCAAATAATATGCACAAGTAATACCAAAAATACCAGCCCCTATAATACAAACATCAGCTTCAACATCTTTAGAAAGAGTAGGAAAGGCAGGCTTTTTTAAATCGGAATCTAACCACAAAGAATTCATTTTTTTCATTCCTTTCGTATAATATAATATAGTATAACCAATTTTTAGGAATAAATTATAAAAAAACTGGAAAAATAAATATTAGTATGATAAAATGACACAGTAGGGACAGGTCTCAAATGTCTCATTTTATAAAACATGAGAAAGGAATGATAAAAACATGGGAGAAGAACTAAAAGAAAAACTTTTTAACAAAAAAGAAAATGGATGGGATTGTGCAGATGACACTCAAAAAGAAAAAATATTTAAGTTATCTAAAAATTATATGGATTTTCTTAACCAAGCAAAAACAGAAAGAGAATTCATTAAACAAGCAAGGAAATTGGCTGACACCAATGGTTTTAGAGATATTATAGAATTTGAAACACTAAAACCAGGAGACAAAGTATATTTTGTAAATAGAGAAAAAAGTATGTACTTAGCAATAATTGGAGAAGAAAACATAGAAAATGGAATGCATATTATTGGTTCACATGTAGATTCACCAAGACTAGATTTGAAACCAAACCCATTATATGAAGACACAGGAATGGCATATTTAAAAACACACTATTATGGTGGAATAAAAAAATATCAATGGACAACAATTCCACTTAGTATTCATGGAGTAATAGTAAAAGCTAATGGAGAAAAAATAGAAATAAATATAGGAGAAGATGAAAATGACCCAATCTTCACAATTACAGACCTATTGCCACATCTAGCATATGACCAAATGGATAAAAAAATGAGAAATGCAATTGAGGGAGAAGACTTAAATTTACTAATAGGAAGCATTCCATACCAAGATAAAAAAGTAACAGAAAAAGTAAAACTAAACATTTTAAATATATTAAACCAAAAATATGGAATAACAGAAGTAGACTTAACAAGTAGTGAAATAGAATTAGTACCAGCATTTAGAGCAAGAAGTTTAGGATTTGACGAAAGCATGGTAGCAGCCTATGGTCAAGATGACAAAGTATGTGCATATACATCACTTACAGCAATGATGGAATTAGACAATGTAAAAAACACAGCAATTTGTATATTATCAGACAAAGAAGAAATAGGAAGCATGGGTAATACAGGAATGGAATCACATATGTTTGACTTTTTCATTTCAGAAATATTAAATAAACTACAAGTAAACAAACCAAACTTATTAGACAAAGTATTTTGCTTTTCAAAAATGTTATCATCTGACGTAGACGCAGGATATGACCCAATATATGCATCTGTTTCAGACAAAACAAATGCAGGATTTTTAGGAAATGGAATTGCCCTTGTAAAATACACAGGAGTAAGAGGAAAATCAGGAGCATCTGACGCAAATGCAGAATATGTAGCATGGGTAAGAAATGTATTAGAAAAAAATAATATCAAATATCAACTAACAGAACTAGGAAAAGTAGATGTTGGTGGAGGAGGAACAATTGCATACATCTTAGCTAATAAAGGTACAGATGTAATCGACTGTGGAGTACCTGTACTTAGTATGCATGCACCTTATGAAGTAACAAGCAAATACGATATTTATTCAGCATATGAAACATACAAAGCATTTTGGAAAGAATAATGTCGTGTTGGGGACGTTTCTTTTGAGACATTATTATGTAAATTAAACAAAACTCTAAGCACTATCCCAAATACAGGATAGTGCTTATTTTAAATATTTAATATTCTATTTTATTCCATAAACATTTCGTATTCTTAATTTATCCCAATCAGTTCTGCTTGTTGTACTACCATTTCTATATAATATCACACATAATATATTACAATTTTTCTAATAAATCAATGGTAGAATTCAAAAAATCTTTTTTCTCATCAGAAAGAGAAGCTATTTTATTAGAAATTTCTATATTTTTAGCTGCATTAGTATTAGAAATAAAAGAAGAAAAAATAGTATTTGGAGTAATTCCTAAAATATTCATATAATTAATCAAAGTTCCGAGTTTTAACACCATTATTTCCATTTTCAATTCTTGAAATATATTTTAAAGAAATACCTAGTTTTTCAGATAATTGTTCTTGAGTTAGATTATTTTTGATACGAAAATCTCTTAAGATTTTACCGATATTTTTATCAATATCAGACTTTGAAATAGAACTCATTTTCTACCCCCACACAATCCAAAATATTACTATTAGTATAACAACTAGCTATAAAATGTTGAACACATTAATACTATGGCTGAATATGAAATAAAATGACATTAAAAGTTTCGAAAAAGCTTGAATTCACAAGCTTAATATGTTATGATATATAAAAACAGAGTATAATTATTAGTGTTACCTAAAAAACAAAAGATATTCTAAAAGCATAAAAAAATAAAAAAAAGGGATGTAGAAATATGATAGAAGATGAAAAATATATAGAATTTTTAAAACAAATCATAGCTTGTGTAAGTCATGGAGACTATTATTCTGCAAAAGAATTATCGCAGTTAGAGTTAGACAAAATGGAAGAAAAATTAAAAAATAAAAATAAAAGAGGATTTTGGGGCCGTCCCTAAATCCTCTTTTTCCTATACAACAAAAATATATTCCACAGAAAACGCAAAAGAAGAAATGTTTGAATATGAAAAATAGTTATGATATAATAGGCGAAAAATATGGGAAACAAGGTTGAAAGTAATGTTCCAACTGATGCCTTAGGAAGGAATTAAATTAATATGAATGAAATAGTAGTATTTGGTGGATGTTTCAATCCACCATTAAATTCTCATTTTTCACTTGCCCAAGAATTAATAAATGAACATAAGCAAATAGAAAAAATAATATTTATGCCAGCAAGTAGTAAATATCAGAAAGTAGACTTAATTGAGAATGAACACAGATACCAAATGCTAAAATTGGTATGTGACAAAAACGATAAATTTGACGTATCAAGAATAGAAATTGACTTTCCAAGACAATTACATACAATAGAAACATTAAATAAAATAAAAGAACAATACCCAAAAAATGAAATATGTTTTACTACTGGCACAGACAACTTAAAAGAATTAGAAACATGGAATCAAGCACAAGAAATAGTAAAAAACTTTAAAATATATGTTTTTGAAAGAGGAATAGATAATATAGAAGAAATAATCATGTCAAATGAATTTTTAAGAAAAAACAAGCAAGCATTTCAAAGGGTTGAAAATCAAATAAAAAGTAACTTAAGTTCTACATATGCAAGAACACAATTAAAAAACAAAAAAAGCATAAAATACTTAACTCCAAATGAAGTAGAAAAGTATATAGAACAAAATAAATTATACAATTGAAAGGAAAAAATTAAAATGATAGAAGAAGCAAATAATGCTATCCAATGGATAAAAAAATATGTAGAAAATGCAGGAGCAAAAGGAGTAGTCATAGGAAACAGTGGTGGAAAAGATTCAGCCACAGTGCTTGCAATGGCAGTAAAAGCACTTGGAAAAGAAAAAGTAGTTGCTGTATCTATGCCATGTTATTCAAAAAAAGCAGACTTTGAAGATGCAAAATTAGTAGCAAACAAATTTGGTGTAGAACATATAACAGTAGATTTAAGTAGCTGTTATAAAAAAATGGAAGATGAAATACAGAAAAATATACAACTATCAAAAGAAGCAACAATCAATATTAAACCGAGATTAAGAATGACAACATTGTATGGAATAGCACAAACAATGGACTATCTAGTAATAGGAACAGGAAATCTTTGTGAATCAATGGTAGGATATACAACAAAATGGGGAGATAGTGCATATGACTTCAATCCAATAGGAAATTTTACAGTAGAAGAAGTATTAGAAATTGGAAAATATTTAGGAGTGCCAGAAAAAATACTAAAAAAAGCCCCAAGTGATGGACTAGGTGACCAAACAGATGAAGAAAAAATGGGAATAACATACAAACAAATTACACAAATGATAGAAACAGGAAATACAGAAGAACAAGCAAAACGAAAGATTTTAGATATGTTCCAAAAATCCAAACATAAAAGAGAACCAGCCCCAATTTATAAATTTAAAAGGAAAAATTTATTAAATAAATAGAAATTTTTAATAAAATATTGACAAGTGTTAAATAGTGTTATATACTGTATAACAAGGAGGCAATAATATGAAGATGATTATTAGCAATAGTAGTTCTGTTCCAATATATGAACAAATAAAAAAAACTATTATAAATCAAATACTAGATGGAGAACTAAACGAAGATGAGCTATTACCATCTATCAGAGTATTAGCACAAGATATAAAAATAAGTGCTATGACTATCAAAAAGGCCTATGATGAATTAGAAAAGGAAGGATATTTAAAATCTATACAAGGAAAAGGAACTTTTGTAGCGCCTAAAAATACAGAACTTGCAAAAGAACAAGCACAAAAAGACATAGAAGAATATATAGAAAAAATAGTTGCTATTTCAAATAGATTCGAGATAGATGAAAACAGCATAATAGAAATGTTTAAAATAATTTATGATGAGGGTAGGTAAATGGAAAATATTATAGAGATTAAAAATTTAAAAAAGAACTATGATGACAAATTTGAACTTGGCAATATAGATATAGTAATACCAAAAGGAGTAATTGTAGGACTTATTGGAGAGAATGGAGCAGGTAAAACAACACTAATAAAATCAATGTTAAATATTATAAAAATTGATAGTGGAGAGATAAAAATATTTGGAAAAGACTACAAAAAAGAGGAAAAAACCATAAAAGAAGACATAGGTGTAGTTTTAGATAATATGTTCTTTCCAGAATTGTTAAATGCTAAAGACATAAATAACACTATGAAAGATATATACAAAAACTGGGATAGTAAATTATATTTTTCTTATTTAAAAGAATTTAATTTAGAAGAATGCAAACCATTAAAATCAATGTCAAAAGGAATGAGAAAAAAATTAGAAATTATAACAGCCATTTCTCATAAACCAAAACTACTAATATTAGATGAACCAACAAGTGGATTAGATCCAGTTGTACGAAGCGAAGTATTAGAAATATTCCAAAAATTTATAGAAGATGAAGAACATTCTATAATATTATCAACACATATAACAAGTGATTTAGAACATATAGCAGATGAAATTATATTTATGGACAAAGGAAAAAAAGTATTACAAAAGTCAAGAGATGAAATAATTGATAACTATGGAATTTTAAAATGTGATATTGATTATTTTT
>JAAWEC010000106.1 GCA_022794095.1 Clostridia bacterium | reverse complement strand
AGAAAAGGAAAGAGGAACATTAGAAACATTATTAACATTTCCAATAAAAAGTAAAGACATCATACATAATATTTATGCCCTCATAAATTGAAAACCTATCTTGTGCTATTACAAGTGAAAGCATTGATAATAATAGGCTTAGCGTTCCTGTTATAATAGAAGAAATTGATACTGCTAAAAATTTTCCTAAGATAATGTCTTTACTTTTTATTGGAAATGTTAATAATGTTTCTAATGTTCCTCTTTCCTTTTCTCCTGCTGTTGTATCTGTTGATGGATATGTCGCAGAAACTGTAATTGCCATTATTATAAATAAAAATGCATAGTTCTTAATATAATTTACAAAAAAATTATCTTCATCTAATAAATTTTCTTCTAATGTAATTTTTTGCAATTTATCTGCTAACTCAATATTTTTATATTGTTCGTAGGCATCAAAATATGTTTTTACTAGGTTTTTAGCATATGTACTATTTTCCGAACTATTTGTATTTATTATATAAGTGTTATTATCTTTTTTTGTAATATAAAGATTAATTTCTTCATTTTCATACTTTTGTTTTAAATCTTCTTCTGTTCCATTTACTATTTCTATATTAATTTCTTTAGCAATGTTTTTTTCTTCTTCTGTTATTTCGTAGGCAAATCCTATTTTGTTATATTCACTAATATCTTTGTTCATTTGTGCATCAAATAAAGCAGACATACCAATAACTAACAAAGGTATGAAAATAGGAATTACTAGCATCATTGCTAATGATTTTTTGTCACGAAACATCTCTCTTAGTTCTTTTTTTAACATATTCCATAAATTATTCTTCATCTTCAACACCTCCTATCATTGCAAAAAATGCCTCTCTTAAATTTGTGGTTTTAGTCTCTTTTTTTATTTCTTCTGGTGTTCCTGTTTTAATGACTTCTTCTTTGTTTATCATAATAACCTTATCACAAATATTTTGGGCTTCTTCCATATAATGTGTTGAATACAAAATTGTTTTATTGTTTTCTTTTTCTTGTTTGATAAAATCTAAAATAATTTGGCTTGAAATGATGTCAAGCCCTGTTGTTGCTTCATCTAATATATAATATTTAGGATTATGAACCAAACACCTAGCAATATTTACTCTTTGTGTTTGACCAGTTGATAAATTTGCAATTTTTTTATGTAGAAAATTGTCCATTTTTAGTATTTTTGACAGTTCCTTTATTCTTTCTTCTGCCTTTTCATTTGGAACTTGATAAATTTCACTACACATTTTTAGTAGTTCATAAGTTGATAATGTATCATATATCTTTGTATTTCCTGATAAATATGCTATTTGCTGTTTTATTTCTATTTCATTGTTTTTATAATTTAGATTGTCAAATGAAACTGTTCCTTCTGTTGGCTCTAAAATTCCTGCTATCATTCTTAGCAATGTGGTTTTTCCTGCACCATTTGGTCCGTAATATTCCTATTATTTCGCCGTTCTTTTGCTTGCAGACTAATTCCTTTATTTGCATAAAAGTCTTTGTCAAATTTCTTTTTTACGTTTTTTACTTCTATCATTTGCTTTAATTCCTTTCTTTTTCTTTGCTTCTATTCTAACAAAAAAACTAGTAATTATCAATGTTTAATAAATAAATTATGTTAAAATCCTATCATAAATTTCCATAAAAAATGAGACAGTTGAGACCTGTCCCTATTGTTTCAACCTCAAATATCCTAATTCTTCCCAAACATTGTAAGCTAAATTTAATCTAAATAGCAAAGTAGGTTTAGCACCTGCCCTGTTTTTATCAACTACACAAGCATAATACCTAACATCTGGGTCATCAAATTTCTTTAAATTGTAAAACTTTGTATCTACCTCATTTAAAGAATATTCATAATTTTGCAAAGTGTCTCTATTTATTTGCTTTAATAAGCATAACGTGTCTAATACTTCTTTAACTGTTCTACTAACTGCCAAATCATTAACTGTTAAATTAACTGGCAAAGTATCACTTTCTGCTAATTGCAAAGTTGAACATATATAGATGCCAAAGTTTTGAGCAATATTAGAAAGAATGGTTGCTGTTTTCTTTAGTTCTTCACCTATTCCAATATTTGCTGTATCTGTTTTTAATGTGTCATAAAATACATATTCTATTTTTTCTTTATAATAGTAATTGATAATTACTTTTTGTAATTCGTCATTTGTATGGTCTGTAATATTTATAAAATACATTGAATTGTTTATTTGCTCATTTACCCAATTAGTAACAGATATAACATCTCTAAATTCTTTTGATACTTCTAATAATCGTTTTGCAAATTCTTTTTGTGTTTCTTTTTCTTCTTTTAGTACAAACCCATCTTCATCTGTTTTTACCTTTTTATTTTTATCTGGTCTAAACTTAAATTCTAGTAATTCTCCCTCTGTTTTGTCTATTTCTATTCCATGTACTTTTTGGATTTCTTTGTTATTTAATATTGTTGTAATTAAGCATAATCTCATTTTGTCTTCTGACATTTCGTTTGATATTATTAATACTTTTTTATGATAAACTAAAGCTGTATGTGCTGCAACATCTATTGTAAATCTACTTTTTCCTGCATTTGATGGCATAGCAAATGCCATTGTTTCTCCTTTTCTTATTCCTTTAAATACACTTGTTAAAACTGGAAAAGGTAATGGCAAACCATTTGTTAGGTTGTTTTCTCCAAGTTCTAAAAAACTTGTCAAATCTTCATTTAATATGGCTCTTTTAAATTTTTCAGTATCATTTACTTGTATAACTGCACTTTCTACTTCTTCTACTGACATTTTGTCATATAACTGATATTCTTTTATTTCGATTACTTTTTCTTGAATATTTTGAATTGGTATTGCTAAATAATTTTTTCTAAGTACAAATAATTTTTTTAGTTCAATATAGATTTTTTCCATATTATAGTTTTTGTCTTGAACTTCTCTTTTTAATTCATTTTTTAAATCATATACATATTCTGAATCTCTGGAAAAGTTGAAGTCTTTTTTTGCAAGTTCTGATGAGTATGCTCCACCCTCTGTAAACAATACACTTTTATAAATGTTTAGCATTTCTGGGTCTTCAAAACAACAGTCTTTATACAAATAAAAGTATTTGATTATATATCTTGGATCTTCTAATAAAAGCCCTATGTATTGCCTTTCTAATTCTATATTTCTTAATTCTTTTGGATACATACTAGCTATTTCTTTTTCGCTCTCTTCTTCGTCCTCATATTCTTCGTCATTTTCTTTTTTAGGCCCTAATTTCTCTATTTTTTGTAATGCTGATGTATAGTCTTCTTTTTGTAAATCAATTTTGATTTCTTCTATTAATTCAGCATTTTCAATTGTTACTGGTATGTTTCCAATTAATTCATATATTTTTTTTATTGCACTTTGCTCCATAAAAATCCTCACTTTCTCTTTTGTTGTTTCTTCTATTATTATATACTTTATATGAATTTTATACAATAGGTATTGTGCAATTTTTGAGCAAATCATTGTGCAGATTTTGACTTCTTCATTGTTCAGTTTTTGACAATTTAAAGTTGATTTGACTTTTTATGTTAATTAGGCTATAATATTTATAATGTCTTTTGGCATTTGTAGCAAAAAACATTTCAGCCCCCAATTGGGGAAAGGAGGATTTATGGTTTCTCATGTTTTTTTTGTTGGCACTCGGAGATACATTTTGAAAAATTACTTTGGAGACAATGAAATTATGAATTTTCGACTTTATTTTGGAGATAGTCCAATATGGACATTTACAGCTTTTAGCGTATCTCCACTTTATGATGGTCAATGGCATTGGCAATTTGCAGACATGCCTGACACCATCAAACAATTTGAGAACCTTGAAGATAGGGTTGCTTATTCAGTAGCCCTTAAGTATCTCAAAAAGATTTATGAAAAGGAGGCATAGCCTCCTTTTCTCTATGGCTGTAACTATAAATTACCAAAATCTTAAAAATTTTTTTCTTCTCATTTCCCAAAAAATGTGCTATAATTGTTAAAGTCCAAAACAAAGGAGATGACCTTATGGCATTTGACGGAATTGTCACAAAAGCAATAGCTTCAGAATTGCAAGAACTTACTGGAGCAAGAATAGACAAAATATTTCAGCCAAATAAAAACAACATTTTATTAGGCTTTTATTTAGACGGCTCAAATTATCTATTAAATATATGCACAGATGCCCAAAACTACCGTATTCACCTAACAACACACCCAAAACCAAACCCAAAAATGGCACTAGGCTTTTGCATGGTACTTAGAAAGCACTTAACTCGGGCTTCACATCAAAAACATTACTACAAGTCAATTAGAAAGACTTGTTATTATTGACTTTGAGGGTTTTGACGATATAGATGATATTATTTCTAAAAGGCTAATTATAGAGCTTATGGGAAAACATTGTAACATCATTTTATTAGATGAGCAAAACATAATAATTGATAGTTTAAGGCATATAAATTCTGAAAATAGCACAAGAGCAATTGTACCTCATGTTAAATACACATATCCTGCCACTACGAAAACAAACTTTTTAGATTGCACAAGTTTTGAAACTTTTTACGAAAAGCTTTCTCTTGGCAAGCCTATTTATGAGGTATTTAATGGTATTAGCAAATCTTTTTTAGATGCAAGTTTGGTTAATCTCGGAATTACAAATTTAGATAAAAGCAATTCAGAAAAACTTTACAACTATTTGCAAAAAATTATCAATAATACTGATAGCAATTTGTTAGATTTTGAAATAATTGAAAATAAGAAAAAAGATTACTTTTTAAAACCTACAACAAATGCTTCTTCCCCATTTCATTTAAACTTTTTCCTAGATGATTTTTACAACATAAAAGAAACTTCTGAATATTTTAAAATTTATCGTGATAGTATTTTAAAAATGATTTTAGAAGTTTTAAATAAATACAAAAAGCGTTTATATAATATGGAAGAAAAACTACAAACGTGTAAAGATATGGAAAAATATCAATTATACGGAGAACTAATTACAGCTAATTTGTATCAAATTCCAAATGAAAACTTAAAAGAAATTACATTAGATAATTATTATACTGGCGAAAAAATCACAATACTATTAGATGATAGATATTTGCCATCAATAAATGCAAAAAAGTTTTTTAAAAAATATCATAAATTGAAAAACACCTTAGAAGTTGTTAGCTTACAAAAAGCTGAAACTATAAATGAACTAAATTATATAGAAAGCATTATTTATGAGTTAGAGGCTTGTTCAACCTTAGACGAAGTATCAGAAATCTTTGAAGAAATCTCTGAAAATGTCATTTTTAAAGAAAAAACTGACAATTACAAAAAGAAACAAAAAACAAAAGTAAAAAAATCTTCCCTTACAAAAAATAAAAACGTTTCTTTTAATCCTTTAAAATATACAATAGATGGATACACTTTGTTAGTTGGCAGAAATAATAAAGAAAATGATTACCTAACATTAAAATACTCTAAAAAAATAGACCTTTGGTTTCATACAAAAGACTTTCCTGGTAGTCATGCTATTTTGCAACTCCAAAATGAAAACTTACCAAATAATAATGTGTTGCTAAAATGTGCAGAAATTGCAGCATTTCACAGCAAAGCAAAAAACTCTTCAAATGTCGCAGTTGACTTTTGCGAAGTAAAATATGTAAAAAAGCCAAATGGTGCAAAACCTGGAATGGTAATTTATACCCATAATAACACATTATATGTAACACCAAAAAAATAGGATTTAGGGACGGCCCCCAAATCCTATTTTTTTGTATAGGAAAATTAAAAATTTTACCTATACAATAAAAACACATTCTACACAAATTTGCTAAACAAATTTGATTTCTAATTCTTCCATTCTATACTTTCTTTATTTTACCAAAAAATCAAAAACATCATAGCAGTTGTTAATATAATCTCAGGTTTTGTTAATTCTTTAGAAATAATTTCAACTTCATCACCTGGCTCTTTTTCATTAGCAGTTCCCATTTTGTAATAAGAAACATCATTTGCTTTAAAAAGTAATTCAAAGCTTTTAGCTTCAATGTCTGAGCCTTTTCCTATTTCTATATATCTTCTTCCTACTAAAACATCCCTTTTAGAATATAACTCAATTTTTAAGTATTTATCTTTTATTTTATTTACTTCTTTAATAACTCCCCTTATTCTACCATTTACATATGTAGCATCTGCTTGATATACAACAATTTGAGAATTGTTATCTTTTCTTTCAATATCTTTATATGTAGAATTTAATCCTACATTTATCAAAAAATCTGAAAATATGAAAGTTCCTATTAACATAGCTGTCCATACAGCAATTTTCTGTAATGTATTCATAACATTTCCTCTTTTCCCTTAAATTTACATATATAGTATACCACATAAGGCTAAAAAAGTCTATACTAAATATTATGTCAATACAAGATTTCAATTTCCTTTCCCAAATATGTCGAATATATATAAATATGGCAAACTTTTTTCCCTAAAGCCTCTTCTAATGCCTTTTTATATAACTCCAATTGTATTTTATATTTATCTATCAATTCTTGTTCACTTTGCAAAAAATCAGTTTTATAATCAACCAATATTAGTTCATTTTCTTTATTTATATAGTACAAGTCAATAATACCTTGTACCAACACATCTTCTTGCACCTCTTCTTGATAAATTTCTTTAGCAGGTATTTTAATATAAAAAGGCTTTTCTTTTTGGACTTGCTTTGCAAACTTCATTTCATGCCAAATGTTAGATTGTGTAAATTTTAAAATTGACATTGGGTTTATATTTTGTGCTTCTTTTTGTGTTATAATTTCTTTTTGTTCCAAATTGTTAATTAACTGGTTAATAGTTTCTAATGTATAGTCTTGTGTTTCGTCCAATTTTTGCATACATAAATGCAACAATGTTCCTTTTTGACTTCCTGTCAATTTTAAATCTTCTTCATTTTTCATAAAATTAGGAACTCCAAAATTTATATCTATTTCTTCTTGTTCTTGCTGTTTTATTTCAGTAACAGATGTTTTTGTTGGTATTTTTGTAGCTAATTCATATTGATAAATAGTATTTAGTTTGTTTTCTATTTTTTCTATTTCTTCCTCATTCTTTTCCTGTGTTTCCATTATATTTATTACATCAAAATTTTTTGTATCAATTTTTTCACACAATTGTAAAACTTTCTTTTTATCATATGTTTCTAACTTAGTAATTTCTTCAATGTTTTCCTTTTCATAAAGAAACACCATTAATATCCACTCTATATATTTTATATATTTTTTGATTAAAATAGGATTTATCTTTCCATTTTGCTTTTGGTATGTATCTATTTGTTGTAGCATTTTTTCATTTTTCTTTTCAAAATCTTTTTCTATTCCTGTTATAATTAATTTTTCTTTTGCCCTAGTTAATGCAACATATAAAATTCTCATTTCTTCTGATAAAGTTTCTTGTAATAATTTATTTTTTAGTGCTGCTTTGCTTAATGTATCATATTGAACCTGTTTTTCATAATCAATATATTTTACACCAATACCCAAATTTTGTTCTAATAATACATTTTGATTTAAATCCATTAAATTAAATTGCTTACCTGTACTTGATAAAAATACAACTGGAAATTCTAATCCTTTACTTTTATGAATACTCATAATACGAATAACATTATCATTTTCTCCAATTATTTTAGCAGCTCCTAAATCCCCACTTCCTAGGCGTAACCTTTCAATAAAATGTATAAAGTTATATAATCCTTTAAAGCTAGCAGTTTCATACTGTTTAGCTTTTTCAAATAATAATTTTAAGTTTGCCTGTCTTAATACCCCATTTGGCATTAAACCAACATAATTATAATAGCTTGTATCTGAATAAATTTTCCATATTAATTCATCTAAAGCCAAATACTCTTGTTCTTTTCTCCAATTATCTAATTTTTCCAAAAAGCCCTCTATTTTTTGCCTTAAGCTATTTTCTACAGATATTTTAGCTTTTTGCAAACAAGTGTAAAAATTGTCTTGTTTATCTGCTAACCTTATTTGTATTAATTCGTCATCTGTGAATTTCCCAATATTTGACCTCATTACTGTAACTAATGGAATGTCTTGAATTGGGTTGTCAATTATTTTCAGTAAACTCATTATTGTCTGTATTTCAATAGAATTTAAGTATTCTTGTGAACTGTCTGAAAATACTGGCATTTCTAAATTTATTATTTCTTGTTCATAAATATTTGCAACATTTGATGTTGTTCTTAGCAAGATTACTATGTCTTTATATTCAATATCTCTGTAAGATTCTTTGTTTTTGTCCCATACTTGATATTTGCTTTCTACTATTTTTTTTATTTTATTTGCAACAAATTTTGCTTCTAGTTCTACATCTGCAATATTTTCTAATTCTTCGTTATCTTCTTCTGTATCCTGTTTTTCTTCTGTTTCTTCTTGTTCTTTACTATCTATTACATGAATTTCTATTTTTTCATCTTGATTAATTGTTTGATAGTTTGCTCCTAAATTTAAGTATTCTTCTTTATTATAATTTATATCTCCTAAATTTTTGCTCATTATGTTTTCAAAAATTAAGTTTGTAAAATCCAAAATGTTTTTCTTGCTTCTAAAATTTTTGAATAACTGTATTTTTAAGTCTTCTTCTAGCTCTCTTTCTTCCTTTTTTTGATATAATTCATATTTGCTTAAAAATAACTCTGGCATAGCTTGTCTGAATTTATATATACTTTGTTTTACATCTCCTACCATAAAAATATTATTGCCTCTTGATATTGTAGTTAATATCGTTTCTTGTACTAAGTTGCTATCTTGATATTCGTCTATTGCTATTTCTTTGTATTTTTCTTGATATTTTTCAGCTACTTGACTAGAATTTAACAAAATGTCTAGTGCAAAATGTTCAATATCACTAAAATCCACTATATTTTTCTCTATTTTTCTTTTGCTAAATTCTTGATTAAATTCAAAAATTAAATCTTTCAATTTGTTCAAAATTTCATACATGTCTTTAATATCTTGATTTGCTTCACGTGATGTACAAATTAAGATTTTATCTAATTTTTTTAGTTTTTCTTTTACCTCATCTCTTATTTTTTTTGCTTTTTCCTTTTTCTCAGATTCTATTTTTTGCCTTGGCCAAGTAGTAAATTTCAAATTTGAAAATGTTTCATAACACTTGTCCCAATTTGTAGTATTTCTTTTTATATTTTCTAATTGACTTATGTCATCTCTTATTGTTTGATAGAATTTTTCTAATTCAGCTTCTCTTAAATAATCTTTTTCTACTCTTTCCAGCATAGAAATATTGTCAATTAGTGCTTCTTCTACTTCCTGTAATAAGATATTTCCCCAAGGTGTTTTGCTAAAATCTTCTTCTAGTTCTTGCTCATCTAAATTAAACATTTCTATTTTTTCTTCTAACCATTTTTTTGGAAATGGATGGCTTTGTATATAAGAATATATTTTTAAAACTAGGTCTTTTAATGGGGTATCATCTCTATAACTTGTATATGTATTTATTAATTTTGTAAAATCTCCGTTTTCTGTTTCATATTTTTCTTCAAATATGTCTTCAATAACTTCTTGTTTTAATAGTTCAATTTCTGTTGTATCAGCAATTCTAAAATTAGGAGATATGTTTTCTAATTCATAGAAGTTGTTTCTTACAACTTCTAAACAGAAAGAGTCTATTGTACAAATGCTTGCTTTATTTAGTAGTGTAATTTGCCTTTGCAAGTTGTCATCTTCTGGTGTTTCTTCTAGTTGCTTGTAAATAGCTTTTAGTACTCTTTCTCTCATTTCAGAAGCTGCACTGTTTGTAAAAGTTACAACTAGTAATTTATCTATATCTATTTTGTCTTTCATTATTTTATTTATTATTCTTTCTACTAATACTGCTGTTTTACCACTTCCAGCAGCAGCTGCTACTAATATGTTTGTTCCTTTTTCAAAAATAGCATCTTGTTGCTCTTTAGTCCATTTTACTTCTCCCATACTTTTTCTCCTTAATTGCTATCAACTAAAAATCTGCGTCTTTGACGTTTAAATCTTACTTCTTTATATTTTAAATAAATTATGAATGTGACTGTAATAAAGAATTTATTTATAAATATATAAAGAAGTAAGATTTGCCTTGAATATTCCCATTTAAGAATTAATTAGTCTCCTAAATTAATTCCAATATCTCTTGCTGTTTTTATTAAATCATCATCCATTTCTACTTTTCTTAAGTTACTTTCATCTGTATTTCCTGATACTGCTCCTATTTTTGTGTTTCTTCCTACTACTTCTTCTAAAGAAACACTATCTAGTTTTCCATTTTTTATAATAGCTAATGTTCCGAATTTACCCTCTAGTGCAAGTTCCATAGCCTTTGTTCCATATTTTGTAGATAATACTCTGTCAAATGCTGTTGGAGTTCCACCTCTTTGCATATAACCTAAAGTTGTATTTCTTGCTTCTAATCCTGTCATTTCTTCTAATTGTTTAGCAAGTACTTGACCTATTCCTCCTAATTTTGTGTTGTCTACACCTGCTCCGTTGTCTCTTGTTCCCATTATAGTAATTTCTCCATCTTTTGGCTTTGCTCCTTCTGCTACTACTACAACACTGAAATTCTTTCCTCTTTTTCTTCTATTATTAATCTTTTCAGCTACTCTATTAATATCATAAGGAATTTCTGGTATTAATGCTACATCTGCTCCACCTGCAATTGCTGCTTCTAATGCAATCCACCCTGCATATCTTCCCATTACTTCTAGTACCATAATTCTATGATGTGTTGCTCCTGTTGTGTGTAATCTATCTAATGCTTCCATAGCAACTGATACAGCTGTATTGTATCCAAAGGTGATTTCTGTACAAGCAACATCATTGTCAATTGTTTTAGGAACTCCAATTACATTAACACCTTTAGTTGAAAAATCTCTTGCTGATTTTTGTGTTCCATCTCCACCTAATGTAAATATACAGTCAAACCCAAAGTCTTTGATGTTTTGTATTGCTTGAGCTGACATGTCTTTATATTCTACACTTCCATCTTCATTTACTATTTTGTAATTAAATAAGTTCGCATTTGTAGAAGAACCAATAATAGAACCACCTTTGGGTAATATTCCTGTTGCTTCCCCATTTGCTGCTGTTGATAGTAATTCGAAATCTTTTTTTAATAAGCCATTGTATCCATCCATAATTCCATAACATTCAACCCCACTATTTTCAGCTGTTTTTACAATAGCTCTAATAACTGCGTTAAATCCTGATACATCTCCACCATTTGCTAAAATCCCTACTTTTTTTACCATTTTTATTCTCCCCTTCTCTTTTTTATTTGGTTTATTATACTCTTAATATAAAAAATCTTCTTTTTCTGTTGTCTTTCTTATTATATCAATAATTTGAAATTTTACAACAGTTTTTGAAGATTTTTTGTTTCTAAAATTCTCTTTTGGGATTATTTACATGCTTAGTCTTTGTTTGCTTGCGAAAATTGCAAAGCAATTTTCTGCAAAACGTGTTGATGTCATACTACTGTACATGCTCCTAAGTCCATTTGGTCTTTCCATTGTTCTAATCTATTAATTCTTGAATTATAAAAATCAAGTCTATGTTCATGTCTGTGCATAAATTCTCTAAATTGTTTGTGCTCAATTTCGTTTACCCTTTGCACAGCAAATATAGCATCAAGCTTAGCATCATAGTGTTCTTTTATTTCCTCAAATTGCCCAGTAATAGTTTTTTGCATAGTATCTAATACATCAATTATTTCTTTTCTGTCTTTTTCTCTTCCATTTTCTACATTAGTTAATCTGTCATTAATTCCCTTTAAAATTTTGTCACTTTCTTTCCAACGCATTTCATTTTGTTCCCATCTTCTATCATTTTCTTCCCAACGTTTGTTATTTTGCTCCCATCTTCTGTTATTTTCTTCCCAGCGTTTGTCATTTTGCTCCCATCTTCTGTCATTTTCTTCCCAGCGTTTGTCATTTTGTTCCCATCTTCTGTTATTTTCCTCTCTAAAGTCTCTTAACTCCTTTAAGATTGTGTTTGCCATTACATCTTCCATTTTTAAAACATCCTTTCTTTTTAAATTTTATAATATTTTTCTAAGTAATATGTAAAAATTTACTTGAAAAATATTATAGTTGATATTTAATCATAAGTTATACTAAATGTCAATAAACAAAATGAAAAAAGTAAAAAATATTTTAAACTAATCCATTATAATATGCATTATACAATCTACTATAATATCCATCTGTTTTAGAAACCAATTTATTATGGCTTCCCTCTTCAATTATTTCTCCTTGATTTAGCACAATAATTTTATCCACATTTACAATAGTAGACAATCTATGTGCAATAAATATTGAAGTTTTTTCTTTTGATATTTTATCTACTGATTTTTGTATTAGTTCTTCTGTTTTTGTATCTATATTTGCTGTTGCCTCATCTAAAATAAAAATAGATGGGTTATGAGCAAATATCCTTGCAAATGCTAATAATTGCTTTTGACCTGAAGAATACGAATTTCCTCTTTCATGTGATATTTCTTCTATTCCATTTGGAAGACTTTCAATAAACTCCTCTGCTGAAGCAAGTTCAATTGTTTCCATTATATATTCATCTGAAAATTTTCTATTTAATTGGATATTATCCTTTATACTTCTTGCAAAAACAAATGGGTCTTGCAATATAATACCAATTTTTTCCCTTAAGGAACGTAAATTGATTTCTTTTATATTTACTCCATCTAATAAAATTTCACCTTTTTGTATTTCATAGAAGCGGTTTATTAAATTTGTTATTGTCGTTTTACCAGAACCAGTTTTACCAACTAATGCAACACTTTGACCTGCTTCAATAGTGAAACTAATATCTTTTAAAACCCAATTATCTTTTTCATAAGCAAACCAAACATTTTTAAATTCAATTTTGCCTTTTACGTTTTCTAATGTTTTTCCTGTTTCAAAATTCTCTAAATATTCTTTATGTTCTAAAATGTCATAAATTTTATTAATAGAAACTAATGCTTCTTGTATAGTTTCAAAATTTTCTACCAATCTATTTATTGGTTCAAAAATTTGCTTTGTATAAGTTATAAATACATAAATTAAACCAACATCAATAGATTCTCCTACAAAATGATTTATACTCGCCCAAACAATTATAGATACTCCTAAATTCTCTAAAATTGTCATAATAGCTGGTAAAAATCCTTCTGTAATTCCTAATGGTATTCTTGACTTCCAAAAGTCAGTACATAGTTTTTCACATTCTTTTTGCTTTTCATATTGTCTATTAAAGATTTTTATCAATTTTACTCCATAAATAGATTCTGCTAAAAATGTATTTAATTTTGTTTTTACCATTTTAGAATATTCTTGCAATTTGTTACTAATTTTTGTAATAATAACAGATGTTAAAATTACAAATGGAACTATACAAAGTGCTAATAATGCTAATTTGTAATTTAAAGATAACATCATAATAACAAAAGCTATTATCATTAATATATCTTTAATAAAAGTTGTTATAACATCTTTAAATAATGTTGTTATATCTTCTACATCACTTGTAATTCTAACAAAAAGTTTTCCTGCTGGTGTTCTATCATGAAAAGGAATATTTGCATATTGTACATATTTATATAATTTATTTCTAATAGAATAAATTACATTTTCGCCCATCATACTAGTAGCTGTTGTAACTATAAAATTTAAAATATTGCCTACCAAAACAATTGCAATATAAATTGCACCTATTCTTCCAATTGTCATAATTCCTTGTTGATACATATTTAGCTCTAAGTAATCATCAATTACTATTTTGATTAAATATGGTTTTACTACTTCGCCAATATTGATTAAAATGGCTAAAACAGTTATGATTGCGATTGATTTTGTTTGTGGTTTTAACATCTTATACAATCTTTGCCATGTTTTATTTTTCATTTGAATTTCCTTTCTAACTTAATAAAGTACTTTCAGCTTTTGTTGCTTGTTGTTTATAAAATTCATAATAAGTTCCTTGCTTTTCTATCAATTCTGTATGATTTCCCCTTTCTACAATAGAACCATTATTTAATACTATAATTTTGTCACTTTGTTTTACATCTGAAATTTTATTGGAGATAATTATACAAGTTTTGTCTTTAGTTAATTCTTTAATATTTTCTAATAATTCTCCAGCAGTTCTGTTGTCTAAAGCTGAAAATGTATCATCAAAAATAATAATACTACTATTTTTTAGAAAAGCTCTTGAAATAACAACCCTTTGCTTTTGTCCACCTGATAAGTCTCCACCTCTTTCTCCTATTTGTGTTTTAATTCCTTCTGGCATTTGTTTAATTTCTTCATAAATAACAGCTTTTTGGGTGCTTTCCTTTATTTCATCTTCTTTGTATTCATCTTTAAATAAACTAATATTGTCTTTTAATGTAGAAGAAAATAAAAAATTGTCTTGTGTAATATAACAAATATTTTCTCTTAATGTTTCAATATCAATTTCATTAATATCTCTTCCATCTATTTTAATTTTTCCATTTGGAATACTATATAATCTAGTTAATAAATTCATAAGTGTTGTTTTACCACTTCCAATTGTTCCTATAATTCCAAGTGTTTCACCTTTTTTTATTTCAATATTGATATTGTCTAATGCTTTATCTATCATATCTGGATAATGAAAATTTAAGTTTTTTATTTCAATTTTTCCCTCTAGCTTTTCTTTTATATTGATTTTTCTTACTGTTATTTTTTCTCTTTCTAAAGCAAAAACTTTATCTAATCTTTGGTAAGATATTTGTGCTCTTTTAAACCTTGCAATCAAAGTTGGTAGCCAACTAACAGGTCCTACAAACAAGGCAATATATCCATTAAATGCTATTAGTTCACCTACTGTAATTATTCCATCTAAAACTAATTTAGAACCATAAATAAATGCAATAGCATAACAAAGTCCAAAACAAATATCAATACAAGTTGTTAAAAGATTAGAATATATATCAACTGTATTATCACATTGACGAACTTGCCTATTTTTTAATATAAATGTTTTTAATTGGCTTCCCTCACAAGAATATGCTTTAGTAGTTCTTATACTGTCTGTACTCTCTTGTATGTATTCTGACATTTGTGTGAATTTATCTTGTGCTTTCTTAAAACTAATTTCGACATATTTTTTGATTTTTATTATTAAAAATGTTGCAAGTAAAATAGGACATAGCGTTGCCAGTGTCAAATAAATATTAACACCTTGTGCCATTTGAAATATTGCGATTATAAATGTAAATACAATTCTTGAACCATGTGAAAAAATCCTATAAACTGCACTTCTTATTTCATTGGTGTCTTTTACAAAATATGACATAATTTCGCCATTTTTTATGTTTTGTATTTCTTTTACTTTTAATTTTAGAAATCTCTCAAATAATTTAGCTTTAATATCTTTTTCAAATCCTCTCGATATATAAACTTCAAGATATTTCCAACCTAACCTTACAAGTAGCAAAACAATACATATTCCAATTAAGTAATATGTATTGGTCAAAATAGCTTGTTTATTAGCTTCCATATTATATAAATTATCTACAATTTCTCCTATAATTCTTGCAGGAATTGTCAATAAATAAATATTAATGGCTATTAATGTAAGTTGCAAAACAATTTTCCATTTATAGCCTTTTAATGCTTGTATAATAACTTTTTTCATAATTACATCCTTTTCGTTTGTATCTTTTAGAAATTTAGATAGGATTTGGGGACGGCCCCAAAATCCTATTGTTTATTTAATTCTACTTTATTGTAAATTGTATCATTGTTAAAACCAATTGTTATATTGTTATTATTGCTTTTAAATATTTGTTGTCTGCTTTCCATTTGACGATTTAAATCCATAAAATTAATTTCGTCTTGATATGTAAATTCTTCATCCAAATCAATTTTCATTTTAATTACTTCCTTTCCAAATAGGATTTTGGGGCCGTCCCCAAATCCTACTCTGTTACCAACCTTTTTGTTTCTTTGGCAATCATTAATTCTTCATCTGTTGGAATAATGTATATTTTTACTTTTGAACTTGGTTTAGAAATTAATTTTTCTTCACTTCTTACTTGGTTTGCTTCAACATCTATTTCTACTCCCATAAATTTTAATTGTTCACAAATGCCTTTTCTAATGTTTATTTGATTTTCTCCAATACCACCTGTGAATACAATATAGTCAATTCCATTCATTGCTATTGCATATTTTGCAATATAACTTGCAATTGAATATTTGAAATTATCTAGTGCAATAGTTGCTCTTTCTTCTCCATTGTTTGCTGCATTTTCAATTTCTCTAAAGTCTGGTACTAAGCCAGAAACTGCTTGCACTCCTGATTGTTTGTTTAAAATGCTTTCCATTTCTTCAGCAGATAGTTTTTCTTTTTTCATTAAGTATAAAAGAATTGATGGGTCTAAGTCTCCACTTCTTGTTACCATTGGAATTCCTCCGAAGTGGTGTTAATCCCATACTTGTGTCTACTGATTTTCCTCCCTCAATTGCACATATACTTGCTCCTTGACCTAAATGACAAGTTACAATTTTTAGGTTTTCTATTTGTTTGTTTTCTATTTCAGCTAATCTTTGTGATACATACATATGTGATGTTCCATGGAAACCATATTTTCTAACTCCATATTTTTCATAATATTCATATGGGATTGGGTAGATGTATCTTTGTTTTGGAATGGATTGATGGAAAGCCGTGTCAAATACTCCTACCATTGGTTTTTCTGGCATTACGTTTTTACATGCTTCTATTCCTAAAATACATGCTGGGTTATGTAATGGTGCTAGGTCTGTACATTGTTTTAAAACTTCAATTACACTGTCATCAATTTTTACAGATTCTGCTATTTTTTCTCCACCATGTACTAAACGATGCCCTATGCTGTTTATTTCATCTAAGCTATCTATTACTTTGTATTCTGGGTTTGTTAGTTGTTTTAAAGCAAATTCTATTGCTTCTGTATGGTTATATGCTGGGTTTTCAATTTGCTTTTTTTGACCTTTTGCTTTATGTGTTATAAATGCTTCTTTTTCTCCTATTCTTTCGTATTTTCCAGATGCTAATACTTCTTCTGTCTCCATGTCAATTAATTGGTATTTTAATGATGAACTACCACAGTTTAATACTAATATTTTCATAATTTTATTCCTTTCTTTTTTTCTATTATATGTGAATGTTCTTTAATTTTTGCAGTATTATATTATCATTTTATTTGATTTTTGTCGATACTTTATTTTATTAATTTCAATGTCTCCCTTGCTATCATTAATTCTTCATTTGTTGGTATTGTATATATTTTTACTTTTGAAGCATCTGTTGATAATTCTGCTTCTTCGCCTCTTATTTTATTTTTTTCGTCGTCAATTTCAACTCCTAAAAACTCCAATTGCTCACAAATTGCTTTTCTAGAAATTGGCCCTTTTTCTCCTACACCTGCTGTAAAAGTCAAAACATCAATTCCTCCCATAGCAACTACACATTTTGCAATATAAGATGCTGTTAAATAATGGAACACATCTAAAGCAAGTATTGCCTCTTTTCCACCAGAAATTGCTTCTGTTTCAATATCACGAAAATCCACAGATACTCCTGATATTCCATAAACACCTGCTTCTTTATTTAAAATGAAATTCATATCATCATAAGATAAATTCTCTTTTTGCATTAAATATGTAAGTATAGATGGGTCTAAATCTCCACTTCTTGTTCCCATTGGAATTCCTCCGTAGTGGTGTTAATCCCATACTTGTTTCTACTGATTTTCCATCTTTTATTGCACAAACACTACATCCTTGCCCTAAATGGCAATTTACAATTTTTAGGTCTTTTATGTCTTTTCCCATAATTTCAGCTACTCTACTAGAGACATATTGATGTGATGTTCCATGAAAACCATATTTTCTAATAGCATATTTTTTATAATATTTATAAGGAATTGGATATATATATTTCTCTTTACTAATAGTTTGATGAAAAGCAGTATCAAATACAGCAACCATTTTCATGTTAGGAACAATTTTCCTACAAGCTTCAATCCCTAAAATACATGCTGGATTGTGTAATGGTGCTAAATCTGAACACTTTTTAATTTCTTCTATTACTTCATCTGTTATGATAACACTATCACTAAATTTTTCTCCACCATGAACTACTCTATGACCTATTCCTCCTAATTCTTCTAAGCTTTCTAGTACCCCATAGGCACTATTAGTTAAACGGTTTAAAACAAAACTAATAGCTTGTTCATGGTTTTTAGCTGGATGTTCAAATTTATGCTTCTCTCCATTAACTTTATGTGTCAAAAACGAGTTTGGCTGACCAATTCTCTCAAAATATCCCTTTGCTAGCATCTCTTCTGTTTCCATATCAATTACTTGATATTTTAAAGAAGAACTACCAGAATTTAAAACTAAAACTTTCATAAAACTCTCCTTTCAAGTTTTTATGCTTATTAACTTTGCAAGATGATGTTTTTTCTTTGATTTGCAAAATTGATAAAAAATGTTATATTGTGTTACTAATAGGTATACAAATTTTTGAGATAATACGAGTTGTATATCGAAGAAATTTTTATGCCTGTTAGTGACACAAGATGATGTTTTTTATCAATTTTGCTGAGCTTGAACAGCAGTAATAGCAATAACCCCTGCCACATCTTGACTACTGCATCCTCTTGACAAATCATTTACTGGTTTACTAATCCCTTGGCAAAGAGGTCCATAAGCCTCAGCTTTTGCCAATCTTTGTACCAATTTATATCCAATATTACCAGTATCTAAATTAGGAAAAATCAAAACATTAGCATTTCCCTTTAGTGGGCTTCCGTGGTGCTTTAAATTCTGCAATTTCTGGCACAATAGCACTATCTAATTGCAATTCCCCATCTACTAAAATACTACTATCTTTTCCCTTTACCAATTTTGTTGCTTCAATAACTTTTTCGGTCAATTCAGACTTAGCACTTCCATAAGTTGAATACGAAAGCATAGCAACCTTTGGTTCTTTTCCAATTAATTGTTTAAAACTCTTACTAGAAGATATTGCAATTTCAGATAAATTATCTGCACTTGGATTTTCATTTAAACCACTATCTGCAAAAATAAATGTTCCATTTTCTCCATATTTGCAATTTGGCACAACCATAACAAAAAATGCAGAAACTAATTTTGTGCCGTTCTCCAGTTTTCAATATTTGCAATGCTGGTCTTAAAGTATCTGAAGTAGAATGAGCAGCCCCTGAAACCAACCCATCTGCCTCACCTTTTTTTACCATCAACATACCATAATAAACAGGTTCTTTTACCAACTCTTTTGCTTGTTCTATTGTCATTCCTTTATGTTTTCTCAATTCATATAATAAATCAGCATACTCGTTATATTTAGTTGAAGTAATTGGGTCAACAATTTTTGCTCCTTGAATATCTATTTCGTTTTCTTTTGCCTTTTGTTCTATTTTTTCTTGATTTCCTACTAATACAATATTCGCATACTTCTCTTTTAGTACGTTTTGAGTTGCTTCTAAAATTCTAATATCTTCTGCCTCTGGTAACACAATTGTTTTAATATCTTGTTTGGCTCTTTGTTTGATTTCTTCAATAAATGACATTTTATATTCTCCTTTTCTATTTGTAGCTTTATTATATAAGTAAATACAAAAAAGTACAAGCACTTTTTTAAATTTTAAGAACAAAAATTTTTGATTTTCTCTAGCTTAAAATCATCCCAAAATTGCTTTTATATCTTCATCTTGTCTCAATCTCCAAGACAAAAAGTGATAGGCTTGTTTATCTTGCTTCACTGCAATTTCTGCTAATTCTTTATTATCTCTTAATCTATCACTTGCATATTTGATTATTGAACCTTTATTTTGTATAGCTAATTTTGCTATTTCCTCATCATCTCTTAATTTTTCTGAAACATAGTATAACGCCTGTCCATAATTTTTACAGCATTCTAAAGCTATTTCTTTGTCTGCTCTTAATTCTTCTGAAGCATAGCAAATTGTCCAAGGTGCACCTTCAATTCCTTTCATTATAATTTCTTTATCATTTTTTAGCCTATCACTTACGAATTCAAGTGCTTCACTATCTTGCTTTAATGCTACTTCGACTAATTCTTTGTCATCTTTTAAATTATCAGAAGCTAAATCCAATAATTTTCCATTTTCACTTACAGCCTGTAACATAAATTCTTTGTCTTCTCTATGCTTTAAAATTTCTTGCTCTTCCATTTTTCATTCCTTTCTGATGCAAAATTTTGATTGGAACTTCATACTAAACTATTTTGTTTGAAATTTTAATAGGATTTTGGGGCATCCCTAAATCCTACTTACAATACAAGCTTTTATTTTGATACCTTGCTCTGAAAACATTTTTTCATGTTCTGTTTCTATGTTTTTCTCAAAGATTGGTTCTTGATGTAAATCATATGTCTTTTCGATAATTTTAAATCCACTTTCTTCAAAATAAATTAAGCTTGATTCAAATAATTCGTCATCATCTGTTTTAAAATAAATTTGTCCATCTTCTTTTAAAAATTCTTTGTACTTTTCTAGTTGAATAGAATGTGTTAATCTCTTTTTTCTATGTTTTCCTCGTGGCCATGGATTACAAAAGTTAATGTAAATTCTTTCTATTTCATCTTGTTTAGCAAATAGCAATAATATTCTTTCAATATCAAATCTTGTAATAAGTATATTATTTGGTTCTATATTTGCTTCTTTATAGGCTTGTTCTATGTTTCTTTTTGCAAGCCCCAACATTGCATCTACTAAATCAATTGCTATATAGTTAATGTTCTGATTTTCTAAGGCTAGCTGTGCCATAAATTGACCTTTTCCACAGCCTAGTTCTAAATGCATAGGTTGATTTTTGTTTTTGAATTGTTTTTTCCATTTTCCTTTTAGGTTTTCTGGCTCATCTACATAAAAACTACTTGCCTCTAGTTCTGGTCTTGCCCATTTTTTATATCTGATTCTCATGTTTCTCATTCCTTATTTTTGTATTTTTAAAATTCTATATAAAGCTATTTTTTATTTAATACTTTTAGTGTCTAATGTATTATACATTAATCAACTAAATGTTTCAAGTACAATTTATCTTAAGTTTCATAATTGCATATTCGTGCTATCGAAACTGAGAATATTAATTTAACTTGTAAAAACATTGATTTTATAGTAAAATCTTTTAAAAGAATAATAGTGGGAGGAGATTTTATGCTTTTAACTTATATAATAAATAAAAAAGATGTAGATAAAAGCATCAATAGTATTTTAACAAATAACCTAGATATTTCTTCTAGGCTTTTAAATAAACTGATAAATAACAAAAAAGTTCTCCTTAATAAAAAAATATGTGATACCAGAAATATCCCACATTTAAATGACATTTTAACCATTGATTTTTCTACAGTTGAAGACAATTCTAATGTTGTTCCTAGCAAAATGGATTTAGACATTGTTTATGAAGATGAATGGTTTTTAATAATTAATAAACCTGCTGGGATTCCTATTCACCCATCTAGGTCACATTTTGAAAATTCTTTATCAAATGGTGTTAGATTTTATTTTGACACAATTGGCTTGCAAAAGAAAACAAGGCCTGTTAATCGTTTAGATTTAGACACCTCTGGTTTAGTTATTTTTGCTAAATGTGAATATATTCAAGAATGCTTTATCAGGCAAATGTCTAGTAATCTCTTTCAAAAAGAATATCTTTGCCTTGTAAATGGTTCTTTAATGTCAAAAACTGGTACAATTGATTTACCAATTAGCCGAAAAAGTGATAGTATTATTGAAAGATGTGTTGATTTAAAAAATGGGCAACCATCTATTACTTATTATAAAGTCATCAAAGAATTTCCTTCATATAGTTTAGTTAAATGTAAATTAGGAACAGGACGTACACATCAAATTCGAGTTCATATGGCAAATATTGGGCATCCATTACTTGGTGATACATTGTATGGAACTCGTTCTACTTTTATTGATAGGCAAGCTTTGCATAGCTATAAAATCAAATGTATTCATCCCATTTCAAAAAAGCCTCTAACTTTTGAGGCTTCTTTACCAAGTGATTTACTTTGAAATAAGAAAAGATATTAGTAAACATAAAAATGTCCCAAAGAAAACGTCCCCAACGCGACATTAAATTGCTCCTAGTATTTCGTTTTTGTCTGTTACTCCAACAAATGTTTTTTCTACTTTTCCGTTTTTTACGATTATTATTGTTGGTATGCTCATGACATTGTATTTTATTGCTAAGTCTTGATTTTCGTCTATATTTACTTTTCCTACTTTTAAAGTATCTGCATTTTCTTCTGCAATTTCATCAATTATGGGTGACATCATTTGGCATGGACCACACCAAGTAGCATAAAAATCTACTAAAACTGGTTTGTCTGATTTTAATACCTCTTCTTCAAAATTTTGATTTGTTATTTTTAATACACTCATCTCTTAATTCCTCCTTTAATAATATTATTATATCCATTTTACTGGTTTCTTATAAATTTAATTGTTTGCATTCCTGCAATAGTTCCTTCATAAACTGCTTTCGAAATTTGAAGTAGTCCGTCCGAGTACAGTCTCCACAAGCATAAATTCCTTTTATGTTTGTTTCCATTTTTTCATTTACTATAATTTTATTTTGTCCGTGTCATAATTCCTAATTTTTTTGCAAAGTCTAAACTTCCAGCTACTCCTTGTGCTATGAAAATACCATCTGTTTTTAATGTTTTACCATCTTTAAATTGAATTTCTTCTACTTTATCTTTTCCAGCAATTTCTTTTATTTCTTTTGTCTCAATATCTATGTTATCTGCTCTAAACTCAGGCTTTCTTTCTCCATTAGTAAGAATTGTTATTTTTTTGGCAATTGTAATTAATTCATTTACTTCTGAAATAGCATAATTCCCACTACCTATTACACATACTTCTTTATTTCTATAAAAAAAGCCATCACATACAGCACAATAACTGACTCCCTTTCCCTCAAATTCTTCTATTCCTATTATTTTAGGTTTGTTTTTAGAATTACCTGTTGCTAAAATGATTGTTTTTGCTTCATATTCTGCTTTTGGTGTTATTACTTTAAAACCATTTTGTAAAATCTGAATTTTAGTTGCTTCTTCCATTTTTACTTCTACACCTAAGTTTTGTGCTTGTTTAATTCCTGTTTCATACAATTGTTTTCCACTTATTCCATTTGAAAATCCATAATAATTTTGAATTAAATTTGTTTTTTCTAAAGCAGATTCTCCTTGGTATAAAACTAATGCCTTTAAATTTGCTCTTGTGATATATAAACTTGATGTTATTCCAGCAGGCCCTGATCCAATTATTAAACAATCATACACCATTTAATTTTACTCCTTCTAATTTTAATAAAAATTGTTTTAATTCTATTCCTAATGCATATCCTACTAATTTACTATTAGCTCCAATTACTCTATGGCAAGGAATGATAATTGGAATTGGATTTTTATGGTTTGCCATTCCAACAGCTCTAGCAGCTTTTGGGCTTCCAACTTCTTTAGCAATCTGTCCGATATGTTTTAACTTCTCCATAAGGAATTTTTTGCAAACACGTCCAAACCTCTTTCATAAAATCTGTACCTTTAAGCTTTAAAGGTAGACTAAAATGCTTTCTCTTTCCTGCTAAATATTCTTCTAATTGCTTTTTTGCTTCTTCTAAAAGCTTTGTATCTTTTTTTACTGTATTTTCTTTAACTTCTTGATTTATCCATATTTCAATAATTTTATTGTTTTCTTCTACTATTGTAATTTCTCCTATTTTAGTATTGATAGTCTTACTATATTTCATAATTAATAAATTCCTTTTTTGCTATTATAACATTAATGCTTTTTCAATTCAAGAACAAAAGAGGCATGATTAAAATTTTATGACCTTTTAGATTACTTTTCATGCCTCGTCTTTGTTCGTCTGCCAAATTTGCTTTAGCAAATTTGTGTAGAATGTGT
>JAAWEC010000105.1 GCA_022794095.1 Clostridia bacterium | reverse complement strand
TTTGAAACAGCAAAAATGTGTATTGATAATGGCTTCACATCTGTCATGATAGATGGTTCAAAATATGATTTTGAAGAAAATATTGCTATAACAAAAAAAGTAGTAGAATATGCACATAGTAAAGGAGTTACAGTAGAAGCAGAACTGGGTAAATTAGCAGGAATCGAAGATGATGTCAATGTATCTGAAGCTGATGCTATGTACACAGACCCTGCACAAGCACAAGAATTTGTAGAAAGAACAGGTTGTGATTCTTTAGCAATTGCGATAGGAACAAGTCATGGAGCATATAAATTTAAAGGAGAAGCAAAATTAAGATTTGATATATTAAAAGAAATCAAAAATAGAATACCAAATACACCAATTGTATTACATGGAGCATCAACAGTTATTCCAGAATTAGTAGAAATGTGTAATCAATATGGGGGAGACATACCAGGAGCAAAAGGTGTGCCAGATGAAATATTACATGAGGCAAGTATTTCGGGAGTATCTAAAATCAATGTTGACACAGACCTAAGATTAGCAATGACAGCAGGAATTAGAAAAGTATTCCATGATGAACCAAATGCATTTGACCCAAGAAAATACTTGCTACCTGCAAGAGAATTAATAAAAGAAACAGTAAAACACAAAATGATAGATGTTTTCGGTTCAAGCAATAAAATTTAGAAGCAATTAGGAGAATTCCTTTTTGCTTCTTTCTAATATATTGTACAGAAATTTGCTAAAACAAATCTGTTTGTAATATAAATAAATTCACAAAAAAGCAAATGTAAAAGTCTAAACTATTAATACCTTCCGATTTATTTTGTGAATTGCAATTTGTCTCTCAGCATCTTTTTTCGCCAAATCTTGTCGTTTATCATAAAGTTTTTTACCTTTTCCAACACCCAATTCAATCTTAACAAGACTACCCTTAAAATAAAGGCAAATAGGAACAAGACTATAACCTTTTTGTTTTATCAAACCAATAAGACGGGTAATTTCTTTTTTATGTAACAATAATTTTCTGTCACGTAAAGGGTCTTTATTAAAAATATTTCCATGTTCATAAGGGCTAATATGCATACCACAAATAAAAACCTCACCACTTTTTAAATAAGCATAACAATCTTTCATATTAACCTTTCCACTTCTAATAGACTTAATTTCAGTTCCTGTTAAAACAATACCAGTTTCAAACTTATCTTCTATTATATAATTATGATATGCAGTTGGGTTTTTAGCAACTAATTTTGTATTCATAAAAAATCTCCAATCTAAATTTTACTTATTATAACACAAATTTTAATAAAATGAAATACAAAAAACTTTACATGTAAAAATTAAACTCATAAAAAGTCATCTAAAAATTATTTTGGGAAACTCAGTGCCTGTCCCAGATATGCCCAAAGTGCAAAAAGGGCAACTCAGTGCCTGTCCCAATTATGCCCAAAAAAGAAAAAGGGGATTAAGGTGTTATACCAAAATCCTCTTTTAAAAGTAGTTTGATTAGTCTCTTCCATCATAGTTTGAAGAACGAAGTTGCATTGAATAATACCATACTAGGGCTATTATGGCAATAGCAGCAATACCCATTATTAGCCAAGTCCAAGCTGTTGCATTCATTCCCATGAATGTATTATTTGTTGCAGAAGTTCTAGTAGCAGTATAGTTATTATTATTGTTGTTGTTATTGTTTATATTGTTTTTGCTATTGTTGTTCATATTGTTGTTACGATTAGTGTCTAGCATGTTATTTGCACCTTGTTCCATTTTTCCAGTTGCATCTTTAGAAGCGTTTGAGATGTCTTTAGCTGCATCTTCAACAGCATTTTCAGCACCACCAACTACATTTCTAACACCATCTGTAGCTTCTTGTAAACCATTGTTAGCATAGCAAAAAGAAAGAGAAAAAATTGCCATGATTATAAAACTGCTTGCAATTAATAATTTTTTGTACATAAAATTATCCTCCTATTTTAAATTTAATAAGCTTATTAGTTTTCATATAAATATGAAAATTAAATACTATCAATAGTATTTAATAAAATAAAGAAAAATATACATACAAAAAAATCAAAAAACTCTCAAAATTGAGAGTTTTTAACAATTTAATTTTTTAATCGAATTAGTATAGCAATTGATAATAAAATTAAAAGGATACCAATTACAATTAATAGTATATTAAGAATAGTAGATAATTCTAAACCAGAACTAGAGTTTGAACTCATATTACTTACAGTAGCAGAAGTGTTTAAAGAAGAACTGCTATCAGGAGTAATGCTAGTATTATCAATAGATGAGTTTGTATCGGAATTATCAGTATTAAAATTGCTATTTATATTTGAATTGCTATAATTATTTGCGTTAGAATTAGTAGTGCTAGTGATGTCGTCATCTTCATTATTGTTTGAAGATGAATTAGTATTAGTGGTATTGTTATTATCTGAAGAAGAGTTACTAGAATTAAGAATATTTTCTAGATCACTTTCACTTTCCATATCTTCTAAATCAACTGCATAAGAAAAGCTAAATCCTAAGAAAATTGTTAATAATAAAACTAAAATAAAAATTGTATTTTTCATTTTCATCATTTATATTACCTCCATTAAAAACCAAATAGGTTGATTCTTTAGTATCGTATATATAATAACACAAATTATTAAAAAATGTCTAGTAAATTTTAGAAATTAATATAATTTAGATTAAATTATTGTAAATTTAATGATAATATGGTATAAAATTTTTAATAGAATAAAAAATTAAAGGATGGAATTATGAAGAAAATGGCGAAGTATATAGCAATTTGTATAGTAGTAGTAATAATTATTATTTTGGCAATTAATTTTTATGTAAAAATCATAACAAGAAAGCAAATAAAAAGTGAAGAAGAAGCAAAACAAGTAAATGATGTAGATTGTATTTTAGTGTTAGGAGCAGGAATTTGGGGAAATAAACCAAGCCACATGCTAGAAGATAGGCTATTACAGTCAATTTCTTTATATGAGAAAAATGTATCTAAAAAAATAATAATGAGTGGAGACCATAGCAAAGAAAATTATGATGAAGTAAATATTATGAAGCAATTCGCAATAGACAAGGGAGTTCCATCAGAAGATATTTTTATGGATCATGCAGGACTTTCTTCTTATGATAGTTTATATAGGGCAAAAGAAATTTTTGATGCAAAAAAACTAATAATAGTAACACAAAAATATCATTTGTATCGTGCATTGTATATTGCTAAACAATTAGATATTGAAGCTTATGGAGTTTGTGCTAATCCAAGAGAGTATGCAGGACAAAGTTATAGGGAGTTTAGAGAAATTATTGCAAGAGATAAGGATTTTGTAAAATGTATTTTTAAACCAAAGCCAACATTTCTAGGAGATAAAATTTCATTGTTAGACAGTGGAGATGTAACAAATGATAAGAAATAAAGGAAAATAATAAATGAAACCAATGTGAAAACTGAAATAAAAGGAAAGAATAGATGAGATTTTTAATCCAGAAATTTGCTATGAATAGAGCAATTGACTATTACAGAAACAGAGGTTATCCAGCTAAATGAATTGAAGTACGTTTAAAGGTGATTTTATATAAAAAACCTGTTGACTTTTAAAAACAAATGTTTTGTAATAGACACAACTTAAAAGGACGTGAAGATTATGAATAATGAAAATAATATAATTTCTGTAAATAAAGAAGTAAATGTAATAGAATATGATATAGACAATATTAAAAACTTAATTTATACAATTCGAGGAAAGCAAGTAATGCTAGATAGTGATGTAGCTATGTTATATCATTATGAAACAAAATATATCAATCTTGCCGTAAGAAGAAATAAAGAAAGATTTCCAGAAAATTTTTGTTTTCAACTAACAAAGGAAGAATTTGATAACTTAAGGTTGCAATTTGCAACCTTAAAATATCAAACTAACAATAAAAGAAAAGTAACTAGAAAGTATTTGCCATATGTATTTACAGAGCAAGGAATAGCAATGCTTTCAGGATTACTAAAAAATGAAATTGCAATCCAAGTGAGCATTAATATAATGAATGCATTTGTAGAGATGCGAAAATTTATAGCTACTAATTCTAACATATTTAATTTATCTACTAGAATGGAGCATAAATTTTTAGAATATGACAAAAAGTTTGATATTGTATTTGATGAGTTACAAAATAAAAAAGAAGGAGAATTTAATCAAAAGGTATTTTTTGATGGACAAATTTATGATAGTTATAGTTTAATAATTGATATAATCAAATTTGCTAAAAATAAAATCTTAATTATAGATAATTATATAGATGATAGTATTTTGAAAATGTTATCAAAGAAAAATAAAAATGTAGAAGTTGTTATATTAACATCACAAAATAGTAATATAAGTAAATTAGATATTAATA
>JAAWEC010000006.1 GCA_022794095.1 Clostridia bacterium | reverse complement strand
TTCAAACCCTAAACCAAATCCAGCATGATTACAGCTACCATATTTTCTTAAGTCTAAGTACCATTCATAACTCTCAAGTGGCATATCTAACTCTTTCATACGAGTAAGTAATTTATTATAATCTTCTTCCCTTTGGCTACCACCAATAATTTCTCCAATACCAGGAACTAGCAAGTCACTAGCAGCAACAGTTTTTCCATCTGGATTTTGCTTCATATAAAATGCTTTAATATCTTTTGGATAATCTGTTACAAAAACAGGTTTTTTGAAGATATTTTCACACAAATATCTTTCATGCTCTGTTTGTAAATCAACACCCCAAGAAACCTTATATTCAAAATCATCATTATGTTTTTCTAACTCTTTTATGGCATCTGTATAGCTAATTCTTACAAAATCAGAATTAATTACATGATTTAGTCTTTCTAATAGACCGTTATCCACAAATTGATTAAAGAATTCCATTTCTTCTTTACAATTATCTAATACATATTGAAAAATATATTTAATCATATCTTCTGCTAAATCCATATCATCATTTAAATCTGCAAAACAAATTTCAGGTTCAACCATCCAAAATTCAGCAGCATGTTTAACAGTATTAGAATTTTCAGCACGAAATGTTGGTCCAAAAGTATATACATTACAAAAACTTTGTGCAAAAGTTTCAGCATTTAATTGACCACTTACTGTTAAATGAGCAGATTTTCCAAAAAAATCTTGTGAAAAATCAACATTTCCATCTTCAGTTTTTGGAATATCATTCAAATCAAAAGAATTCACATTAAACATTTCTCCAGCGCCCTCAGCATCACTTCCAGTAAGAATAGGAGTATTTACATATACAAACCCTCTTTCTTGAAAAAACTTGTGAATAGCAAAAGCAAGCGAACTTCTAACACGGAATACAGCATTAAATGTATTAGTTCTAGGACGTAAATGTGAAATAGTTCTTAAATATTCAAAAGAATGACGTTTCTTTTGAAGAGGATAACTACTGTCAGATAAACTCTCTATTTCAATATCTTTTGCTTGTATTTCAAATGGTTGTTTTGAATTTTCAGTTAATACAAGAGTTCCAGTTACTTTAATAGAAGAACTTATAGTTAATTTACAAATTTCAGAAAAATTTTCTAAGTTGTCATGAAATACAATTTGGACATTTTTAAAAAAAGTTCCATCATTTAATTCAATAAAACCAAAATTTTTAGAATCCCTTACAGTTTTTACCCAACCTTCTATGGTAATTTCTTTATTGGCAAAATTGTTTGCATCTTTATACAAATTTTTTACAGTTGTAGTTTTCATATATAGTTTCATTCCTTCCCAAGGCACAAATGTGGTTGTAATTATTTATCAACCTTGAAGGCCTTCTTGTTAAATTTGTTTTTATTATATGATATTATAAAAAATTTTGCAAGGAAAAATAAAAATATTAAAGCATATTATACTGAATATTATACCAAAAATAAATTTGATTTTTATCCCAAAATATGGTATAATTTAAATAGTGTAGTAAAATATTCTCTCTAAGATAAGGAGGGGTAACTATGAAAAAAAATCTAAATTATAATATTCTACTAATTCCATTAATTTTATTAATTATGCTCTTTTTACAATTCAAGTTTTTAGTAGTTTATTCTACTAATACTAAATCTCCTGGAGTTAGCATTGGAAATGTTGGAAATGGTTTATGTAGAATTGCTGGAAATGTACGAGAATATATTAGTGAGACAGAAAATGCAAATATAGAAAATATAAAGATAGAATTATTAGATAGTAATGAAAATAAAATACAGCTTTATGATTCAAATGGAAATCCTATTGATTGCATATATTCTGATGCTAATGGAAATTATCAAATAACAGGTATAGAAACACCTTTTGTAGGAATTGATGAAAATGGAAATAATATTATAGAAGAAAAAGAATATATTGTCCAATTCACTTATGGAACAAAAGAACAATTACAAATTAATTCTAAATATAATGGTCAAGATTATCAAACTAAATCAGAAGAAGGATCTTCTCCTTCTATTTCTAGTGACAAGAAAGACACATTAGAGGATTTAAAAGAAATCATAAAAACTGAATCAGAAATAGAAGAACAATATAACGAACCACAAAGTTTAGATATTATGTTTATTATGGACTGTTCAGGAAGTATGACAACTGTAGTAAACCAAGCTAAGCAATCACTAATCCCTATTGCTGACAAACTTTATGCCAAATATGGTGATGCTGTACGAATGGGTATTATTACTTATGGTGGACGATACTCACTAGAATTAGATGATATAAATTCGGGATTATTAGATATTGTTCCTTTATGTCATTACAGTGAATACATTCCTCAATTAAAATCTATTATTCCTAAAATGCAAGCTTTAAGTGTAAATTATAATGAATATGCTATAGCTAAAGCCTCTTTAATTCTTTCAACTGATGGAAGGAAAGACAGTACGAAATATATTATACAAATTGGTGATGGTGTTGCTTATGCTTATAGACCAAAATTTGAGGAAACAAGAGAAGAATATGCAAGAGCTCTAAATAAAGGAATTAATATCTTTAATGTCATTGTTGGAAATACAGATACGATTTCTCATTGGTGGAATGATATAATGATGTCTTTCGCAAAAACTGATTGGTATTATTCAAAAGAAGATTATACTGACATTGTTTTAGAACATGTAGTATATCAATATATATTAGGAAATAAAGAAATTGCCAACAATAAGGAGTGTGTAACAGAAGATGGAACAAAAAATGGGCAAATAGGTACGTCTCTATCTATCAGCAATAATGGAAAGAGTGTTGCTAAGGATGATAAAAAAAGGAGAGAAGAAGTCAATAAATATACAAGCAAAATTGATCATGAATTAGGAACTAAAATAAAAAATGTTTTAGAAGATAATAACATGTCAGAAGTAAAAGAAATTGCTGATAATACATATATGATAGCAAAAGTAAAGCTTAATGTCTCTTCTTATATTACAAAAGTGCAAGGTGTTGATCTTGTTTTAGAAGAAAGACCAAAAAATGAGGTTTCTATTAGTAAAGATATTAGTAAAATAACAGTCACATTAGCAAATGGTAGCAAATTAATTACACATACTCCAGATGATAAAAATAAATATGTTTTTGACTTAGGAAAAGGCTCTCAAAAAATGATTACAATGGATAATGAAATCAAACAAGGTGCTTTGTTAAATGTTACTTATACAATTACCATAAAAAATACTGGACAAGTTGATTCTGTTACTTATACCCTTGCTGATTACATTAATTCTAACTATTCTTTTGAAAGTAAATTAAACCCTTCATGGACTATCACAGAAAATGGTAAAAAAGCTATAACAAGTATAACCTTAAATCCAAACGAAGAAGCAAAAGTAGATATTGTACTAACCAAAATTTTAAGTACTACTGGTACAGATGAATATAACAATGAAGTTGAAATCATAGAATATAAAAGTAATTCTGGTAGACGAATTTACCATACAATTCCTGAAAATAAGAAGTCAAATGAATGTGATATGGCAATAGCAGATATGCTAAGCATTGTTCCACCAACAGGATTATAAGAAAAAAATTGCTTTTTATAAAAAAGCAATTTTTTTTGTAATAATTTTGTAATAATTTAGAAATATTTTTGTTATAATACATTGACTTTTTATTCGTTTCGTTATATCATATTAATGTTAAAAAACCTAAGGAGGAAAATTATGGGAGAAGTTATAGTAATAACATCTTGAAAAGGTGGAGTAGGAAAAACAACAACAACAGCAAATTTAGGTTCTAGTTTAGCAGTTGAAGGAAAAAAAGTTGCATTAATAGACACAGATATTGGACTACGTAACCTAGACGTTGTTATGGGATTAGAAAATAGAATTGTATATGATATTGTAGATGTTGTAGAAGAAAAATGTAAATTAAGACAAGCCTTAATTAAAGATAAAAGATTTAAGGAATTATACTTATTGCCAGCGGCACAAACAAGGGACAAGAGTGCTGTAAATGAAGAGCAAATGAGGAACTTAGTAGAAAAATTAAAAGAAGAATTCGATTATATATTAATAGACTGCCCAGCAGGAATTGAGCAAGGATTTAAAAATGCCATTGCAGGAGCTAATCGTGCTATTGTAGTAACAACTGCTGAAATATCAGCAATAAGAGATGCAGACAGAATAATAGGTCTATTAGAATCTTCAGAAATAAAAAATCCACAATTAGTTATAAATAGAATTAGACCAAACATGGTAAAAAAAGGAGAAATGATGGATGTAGACGACATTGTGGACTTATTATCTATTGATTTAATTGGTGTTGTACCAGATGATGAATATATAATTACACAAACAAATAAAGGAGAGCCAGTTATCCAAAATAAAAAAGCACCATCAGGAAAAGCTTATATAGAAATAGCAAAAAGAGTATTAGGAGAAAAAATAGAAGTAACAATCCCAGGAAGAGAAAAAGGATTTTTTGCAAGATTAAAACAATTATTTAAAAAATAAGCATTTGGAGGTAAAAAAATTAATGTTTAACCTAATGAAACTTTTTAAAAAAGTTGGTAAAAAAGAAGAAAAAGATAGCATAAATAATTCAAGAGATGCAGCAAAAGAAAGATTGCATTTAGTTTTAATGCAAGATAGAGCAAATGTTTCAGTAGACTTTTTAGAGTTAATGAAGCAAGAAATCATAGATGTTATCAAAAAATATATTGATATAGACGAAAATGCTATTGATGTAAAGCTTACAAATCAAGAAAACGAAGATGGTACTAATGGAGCACCAGCATTATATGCAAATATTCCAATTATAAATATAAAAAATGAGGCAAGAAAATTAGAACAAAAAAACGAAAAACATGAGAAGCCAAAAGAGAAAGAAGAAAAAGAGGAAGAACCAAAAAAGGAAAATAATAAAGAAAAAAGCAAATCAGTCAAAAAACAAAAATCTAAGCAAGAAACCAAAAAAGAAAGTAAAAGCAACATAGAAGAAAATGAAATAACAGAAGTTAGTACACAAAATGATGAATTAAAAGAAGAAATAAAAGAAGAATCACAACAAGAAATTACAGAAAATAAAGAGAAAAACGAGCAAGAAGAAAAAGATAAAAGCAATAATGAACGGAAATAAAGAGCAAGAAAAAAATAAAGAAAACATAGAAAATCAAGAACAAGAAGAAAACCAAGAAAGCAAAAATGTTGTAAATGAAAGGTTAGCCAAAATCATAAATATAGAGAAAAAATAAACAGAACATTTAAGATAAAAAACCACAAGAATAAAACAAAGGAAAAACCTAAAACCCAATAAATTCAATTAGAAAAAGAGTTGATTTAATGAGAAAAAGAGAATTAAAAAACATAGAGTGGAGTATCGGAATTATCGCAATTATCCTTTGTATCATAGGGCTAGTTGCTTTATTTTCAGCCACACAAGAGGCCGAGTATGATGAATTTAATAAACAATGTATATGGCTTGTTATTAGCCTAGTAATAGGCATTATTATAATGCTAATTGACTATGAAACAATTGTAAAAATGTCACCAATTTTTTATGGTGGTTTTATAATACTGCTCATTGCAGTATTATTTACAAAACCAGTTAATGGAGCTACAAGTTGGTTTGATATTGGATTTTTTTCTTTTCAACCAGGAGAATTTGCTAAAATATTTGTAATTTTATTTTTAACATACATCATAACAAAAATACAACAAAGAGACAAAAGAGAAATTAACAAACCACTAAAATTACTAATCATATTAGTAGCACTTGCATTACCTGTTTTATTAATTATAAAACAGCCAGACTATGGAACAGCAGCAGCTTTTTTAGTAGCAATGGCATTTATGCTAATAACTGCTGGAATTGACAAAAAATATATCTTTGGAATTATTATTTTAATAGTAGTATCAGTACCTTTAATTTATAATTTTATATTACCAGAACATGCAAAAAAAAGAATTGACATATTTTTAAATCCAGAATCAGACCCACGTGGCTCTGGATATAATATCATTCAATCTAAACTTGCAATTGGAGCAGGTGGATTAACAGGAATGGGACTATTAAAAGGAAACCAAACCCAACTAGGATTCTTACACCCTAAAACAACAGACTTTATATTTGCAGTAATTGGAGAAGAAATGGGATTTGTTGTAGCAGGAACAGTTGTTATACTCTATGTTCTGCTCATAACAAAATGTCTATATGTAGCAAAAACAGCAAAAGACGAAACAGGTTCATTAATAGCATCTGGAATTACAGGAATATTTGTATTCCATATGATTGAAAACATAGGAATGGTAATGGGACTATTGCCAATTACAGGAGTGCCACTTCCATTTATAAGTTATGGAGGAAGCTCACTTATCACAAACTTTATAGGAATTGCAATACTATTAAACATTAGTAGTAAAAGGCAAAAAACAATTTTTGTAAAATAGGTGCTTTTTGGGACATTTGCTTTTTCACAAAAATGTGAAAAAGCAAATGTCCCAAAAGCACAGGAGAGAGTTATGTATTTGAAAAAACTAAAAATAGGAAATATAGAATTAGAAAATAACTTAATATTAGCTCCTATGGCTGGTGTTACAAACCAGCCTTTTAGAATAATATGTAAAGATTCTGGTGGTGTACGGGCTTGTTTATACAGAAATGGCTAGTTCAAAAGCAATTTTTCATAATGACCAGAAAACTAAAAGACTACTAAATACAAATGGAGAAAAAAGACCAATTAGTATGCAAATTTTTGGTAGTGATGAAGAAACTATGGGTTATGCTGCAAATTATGTAAGTAAAATAGCAGATATAGTTGACATTAACATGGGATGTCCTGCTCCAAAGGTTGTAAAAAATGGAGATGGAAGCAAGCTTTTATTAGATTTAGAAAAGGCAAAAAAAATAATGGAAGCAGTTGTCAAAAATTCACAAGTTCCAGTAACATTAAAATGTAGAAAAGGTTGGGATAAAGAAAATATTGTTGTTGTACAACTTGCAAAAATTGCCCAAAGTGTTGGAATATCTGCTATAACTGTCCATGGTAGAACAAGAACAGAGTTTTATTCAGGACATGCTGATTGGGAGATTATAAAAAAAGTAAAAGAGGCAGTTGATATTCCTGTAATAGGAAATGGTGATATTGTTGACGAAGAAACAGCACTAAAAATGTTTGAACAAACAGGTGTAGATGGCATTATGATAGGAAGAGCAAGTTTTGGCAATCCATGGATTTTTCAAAAAATAGAACATTTTTTAAAAACAGGACAAAAACTTCAAAATCCAACAAATGAAGAAAAATTAGAAGTTATAAAAAAGCATATTGATTTAGCAGTTCAAGAAAAAGGAGAAATTGCAGTTAAGGAACTAAGAAAACATATTGCCTGGTATACTAAAAACTTAAAGAATTCAAGTGAATTTAGAAATGAAATAAATAAAATAGAAACAAAGGAAGATTTATTGAAAAAAATACAAGAATATTTTTTACAACTTGATTAAATTCAGATTTAATGGAAATTATATAATTTATCATAAATAAAAAGACATAAACTTTTATACTAAATTAACTATAATGAATATTTTAAAACTCTTCAAAATAAAATTTATTATCATTATTTAGGAGGTAGTAAATTTTGAAAAAGAAGAGTTTTTTTATTTTATTTACTGTTATTATTTTAATAGGAATTAGTATATTTTTCATCTTTTTTTATAACAAAACGGCTAAAACTTCGAAAATTGGGAATAATAGTACTAGTCAAGAAATTGTAGATTACATTTTAAATATTAGTTCTTATGAAGCAAAAGTAGAGATACAAATAGAAAGCAATAAAAATAAAAATAGATACGTATTAAAACAACAGTACAATCCACAAAATGAAATAATGCAAGAGGTATTAGAGCCAAGCAATATTGCAGGTACAAAAATAATAAAAAATGGAAATCAATTAAAATTAGAAAACAGCAATTTAAGCTTAAGCTCAATTTATGAAAACTATCAATATGTATCAGATAATAATTTGGATTTGAGTTGTTTTATAGAAAATTACAAACAAGATAGTAAAGCAAATTGGAAAGAAGAAAATGAAAAAATAATAATGAAAACAAAAAAAGAACAAGAAGAGAAAACTTTATCAGTAGACAGAAAAACAGGAAAACCAATTAAATTAGAAATAAAATGTGCTAACAAAAAT
Source organism: Clostridia bacterium (assembly GCA_022794095.1). GTDB lineage: Bacteria > Bacillota > Clostridia > TANB77 > CAG-508 > CAG-269. Next base: position 271 of record JAAWEC010000006.1, on the reverse strand, counting down.
ACTGGAATTTACATATTATATAATGAGGTAAATATCAATTGCCTATGATAAAGTAAACAAAAATACTTTCACTAATATTTAAAATAGCATGAAATATACTTGACAATACACTAATAGTAGGAGTGAAGAATATGCAAATCAAAAGAGGAGATTTGTTTTATGCAGATTTAAGTCCAGTAGTTGGCTCAGAGCTAGGAGGAGTTAGACCAGTGCTTATAATACAAAAGGACTTAGGAAATAAATACAGTCCTACTGTAATTGCAGCTGCGAT
>JAAWEC010000104.1 GCA_022794095.1 Clostridia bacterium | reverse complement strand
CTTCTCTTCTTAATGGGTCAAATCCTGATAAAACGACTGCCTCTGGTGTATCATCAATGATTAAGTCAATTCCTGTTAGTGTTTCTAATGCTTTTATGTTTCTACCTTCTCTACCTATAATTCTTCCTTTCATATCATCATTTGGAAGTGCTACAATAGATACTGTTGTTTCTTGAGAATGGTCAGCTGCACATTTTTGTACTGCATAACTTAAAATTTCTTTTGCATTTTTAATTGCATTTTCTTTTTCTTTTTGTTCTTTTTCTCGAATTAGTGCTGCTTTTTCAGCAGTTAGCTCTTTGTCCATTTCTGATAATAGTTTTGTTTTTGCTTCTTCTTTTGTTAAAGAAGCTATTTTTTGCAATTCTACCATTTCTTGATTATGTAATTCTTCAATTTCTTCTTTTCTTTTTTCGATTTCTTGAGCTTCTCTTTCTAATTCTTTTTCTTTTCTTTCAAAATTTCCTTCACGCTTTTCTAAGTTTTCTTCTTTTTGGATTAATCTTGATTCTTGTTTTTGTACTTCGCCTCTTCTTTCTTTAATCTCTTGGTCTAATTCTTTTCTACTATTCATGATTTCTTCTTTGGCTTTGAAGATTTCTTCTTTTTTTAAGTTTTCGGCTTCTATTTTTGCTAAATCAATTAGTCTTTTGGCTTCATTTTCTGCTCCTTGAATTTTAGACTCTGCAATTTTTTTACGGTATACCATACCAATTGGAATACCTATTGCTAATGAGATTAAGACAGCGACGATTGTGATTATAATATTCATAATCATACACCTCTTTCTTATTTAATTTTCAATGTTCGAATAAAATATATATTAGGTTTTTTTCATACATATATTTTTTCCTACCTATTCTATTTTATCTTTATTATTGTAAACTGTCAAGTGATTTTGAAGAAAAAGGTAAAATCGTGTTTCGTTATACTATAAACTAAACACGATTTTATATTTTAATCTTTTTTATATACATAAAAATGCTTGACACCCTAAAAGTACAAGCATTTTTTACATTTTATGCATTTTCAGTTTCTTTTTTAGCTATTACCTCTTTTCCATCATAATAACCACAGTTTTTACAAACTCTGTGTGGCATTACTGGTTCGTGGCAATGTGGACAAGTTGATAATGTTGGATTTTCTTTTTTCCATGTTGATCTTTTTTTATGTGTTCTTGCTTTTGACCATCTTCTTTTTGGTTGTGCCATTTTAATTCCCCCCTTGCTTTTAGATATATGTATATATCTTTTTCATTTTTATCGTTATTTTTAGTCACTATAAGATTATACAAGCATTTTCCTGTTTTGTCAATAGTTTCCTCACTTTTAGTTTTTCTTTTTTGATTTTATTGATTTTTAGCTATTTATTAAATGATATTTTTATGGTTTTACAACATATTTATCATATAATTGTTTTATATTTTGCTTTGTTAATGTTTTGTCAATTCCATTTTTTGCCACTTCTGTCATAACTGCTGTTACAAAATCTCTTATTTTGGGGTTCATTTCTACTTTATCTTTTTCTTTTTCATTCCAATAAGAAAGTTCATATTCTTTTGTCCAGTTTTTCCCCTGATAAATAATGCTAGCTGCTAATTTGTCGCAAATCATTTCAACTGCATATTGGTATGGAATTACAGGATTTACATTAGGTGCTTTATGGTCTGTCCAATATTCAAAATGGTGCTTATTTCTTCCTCTATGATGAAGCCATGCTTCTGAGTAGCCCTTATTCCTTTTAGCTTCTGTAATTGGTGAATGGTCTCCTGTATAATATTTTACTCCTTCTAAAAATTCTGTTGGTGAATATTTTGATAAATCATGTACAAATCCTCTCCATGGCTTGCCTAATTTGCAACATAATTTGAATACAATCCATCTATGGTGTGTGATTAATTTAAAATGCCCTATCACATTTTTAAGTTTCACTTTAATTTCATTCCTTCCTTTTTCTTTATAGCTAGTTTACTATAATTTTTTATAAAAATCAATAAATTTTATTGGCTTTTTTGCATACAATGAAATATGAATAATTTAGGAGGTTATTATGTGTGGATTTGTAGGTTTTGCAAATAGAAAAGAAAATGTAATACAAAACAGGAGTATTTTAGAAAAAATGAATGAGACTCTTTGTAAAAGAGGGCCTGATGAAGATGGATACTACATAAATGATAATATTTGCATGGGACATAAAAGATTAATTGTGATTGACCCAAAAGGTGGCAAACAACCAATGATTGAAAAGTCTTCTTATGGTGAGTTTGTTATTTCCTATAATGGTCAAATTTATAATACTAAAGAACTTAGGAAAACTTTAGAAGAGAACGGTTTTACTTTTAATAGTTATTCAGATACAGAAGTTTTACTTAAAAGTTATATTTATTATGGAAATGATGTTGTTAATCATTTAAATGGTATTTTTGCTTTTGCTATTTGGAATAATAAAAAGCAAGAATTATATTTGGCTCGTGACCATTTCGGCGTAAAGCCTTTGTTTTATACTATTAAAGATAATACTTTAATTTTTGCTTCTGAAATCAAGGCACTCTTTGAATATCCAGGAATTGCTAAAGAGTTAGATAATCAAGGTGTTTGTGAATTATTTGGCATTGGTCCTAGTCATACACCTGGAACTACTGTTTTCAAAAATATATTTGAGGTAAAACCTGCCAATTTTGGAATTTTTAATTCTTCTGGTTTGCATTTAGAAAGATACTGGAAGCTTACTTCTAAAGAACATACTGATAATTTTGCAATGACTTGTGAAAAGCTGAAATTTCTATTAAATGATTCTATCACGAGACAGCTTGTTTCTGATGTTCCTTTATGTACTTTCTTGTCAGGTGGCTTGGATTCTAGTATTATTACTAAATTTGCAGCTGATTACTGTCAAAAACAAGGCTTGCCACCTTTAGATACTTATTCAATTGATTATGTTGATAATGATAAAAATTTTGTAAAAAGTGATTTTCAACCAAATTCTGATAATTATTATATTAATTTAATGACTAAAAATCTGCATACTAACCATCATAATATAGTAATTGATACACCAGAACTTGCTTCAAGCTTGGAAGACGCTATGATTGCTAGAGATATGCCAGGTATGGCTGATATTGATTCTTCCCTACTTCTATTTTGTAAAAATGTAAAAAATGAAATGACCGTGTCTTTAACAGGTGAATGTGCTGATGAGATTTTTGGTGGCTATCCTTGGTTTTTTAGAGAAGATAGTTTACAAAGTAATACTTTCCCTTGGTCAATTGCCCTTAGTGAAAGACAAGAATTACTAAATCCACAAATAAGTGAGAAAGTCAAGTTAAAAGAATATGTTGATTTTCGTTATAATGAAAGCTTGTCTGAAGTTGAAATATTGGATATTGATTCTAAAGAAACAGCTGAAAAACGAAAAATTTCTTATTTGACTTTAAACTGGTTTATGCAAACTTTGTTAGACCGTTCTGATAGAATGGCTATGTATAATGGTTTTGAACTTCGTGTTCCTTTTTGTGACTACCGACTAGCTGAATATGTTTGGAATATTCCTTGGGAGATAAAGGCTTTAAATGGTAGAGAAAAAGGATTACTACGTTATGTTTCAAAGGATTTCTTGCCTAGCGAAATTGTTGATAGAAAAAAATCTCCTTACCCTAAAACACACAATCCTACTTATTTGTCTAAGGTTAAGTCTATGCTAACTACAATTATGGAGGATAAAAATGCACCAATTAATGATTTGCTGAATCGTGATTTTATCTTGAATATTTTAAAAACAAATGGCACTGCCTTTTCTCGTCCTTGGTTTGGTCAGTTGATGATTAGGATGTCAGTAAAAAGTACTTTTTTAAAATTGGCTCTTTACCAATTTTCACTTTTTAAACTTAAATTTTATTAGTATATCATTATATTTTAAATCAACTCTTTTTATAAATAAATCAATATCTTCTGATTTAAACTTATTCATACTGATTCTATCTATTTTTCTTTTTGCATTTCTTAAATTATTTTTTACTTTTACTTCATCTTGCAATTCATTTATGTCATTATTAACAGAAGTTATTTCATTTTGTAGTTTTTCTCTTTCATTTATTAACATTGTATATCTTTCTTTATATTCGATTTCTGTAATTTTTCCATTCAATCTATAACTATACAATTCTGAAATTTTTGACACTACTTTTTTTAAATCACTATCTAATTTTTTCTTTTGCTTTAATATAGTGTTTTCTTTTTCTGATTGAATTTTTTTTGAAATTCTATTTTTACTTTCCTTTATAAAATCTTTATATTCTTTATTTAAAGATTCTATTATATTTTTTTCTATCACATCATATTGATAACTACAATTGTTATCACATATTTCCTCACTAGATCTATTTGCAGAACAATGTAAACTAATTTTTCCTTTTCTATTTCTTTTGCCCATCTTTCTTCCACAAACACCACAATAAATATAATCTCCTATTCTTGTACTAACATTTGCTTTCTTCCTTTTTTGATTGTTATATTTATTGTTATTATGTATTTCATCAAAAATCTCTCTACTGATAATTGCTGGATGATCTTCTTTTATGAGAACACTATTTTTTCTATTATAATAAACCTTTTTCTTTGTTTTGTAATTTATATTTGTGCTTCTTCCTAAATAACTATCACCTACATATACTGGTTTTGACAATAATCTTGAAACACCATCACCAGTCCAAATCTTTATTTCTCTATCACTAAAAATGTTTAAATATTGTGATGGTGTTTTTATCTTTTTATCGTTTAAGTAATTAGCAATTTGCTTAGCAGTATAGCCTTCATATTTCATCATAAAAATTTTCTTTACAACTTTTGCGGCCTCATCATCTATTAATAATTCTTTTGGATTTTCTGGATTTTTAATATATCCATAAGGTGCTATTGGTCTAATTAAATCCCCATCTTTTATTTGCTTTCTCTTTGTTGCTTTAATATTTCTTGAAGTTTCTCTACAATACATTTCATTAAATAATCCTTTAAATGGTGCTATATCATTTTCCATTTTTTCTTCGTTTGTATCAACACCATCTAATATTGCAATATATCGAATATTATTATTAGGAAAGAATTTTTCAATATATTCTCCTGCATCTATATAATTTCTAGCAAATCTTGCTAGATTTTTTGTAATAACTAAACATATCTTCTTTTCTTTTAATTCTTGTATCATTCTTTTAAAATCTGGTCTATTAAAATTAGAACCTGAATATCCATCATCTACATATTCATATATATTATCATAGATAAAATTATTTTCTATATATTTATATATCATTTCTCTTTGATTTTTTATACTTTCACTTTCTTCTCTGTCATTATCATCCTTGCTTAACCTTAAATATATAGCAATATTAGATATTTTCTGTTTCATTATTCTTTTCACCTTCTATACAATTAAGTTCATAAAATTTGAAAAATATATAAATATTTTTATCTTTATCTATTTCAACTCTTTTAAGTAATTTGTGTAAATCCATTTTTGTATATTCTTTCTTTTCTACCATAACTTGAATGTTGTCTTTTAAATCCTGTTCAATTCTTTGTATTTTGTTTTTATCTTGATAACTTAATATTTCTTCTTGTATATTACTTTTAAGTTGTAATAGTGTTTCTCTTTGCTTTTGCAAATCTTCAGAAAAGAAAGTATAATCTTGTTCTTGTAGTAAACCATTTAATCTATCACTATATAACATTTTGATCTTTTTATCTGTTTCTTCTATGTCAGATTTTACTTTATTTCTTTTTTGTAACAATTCTTCCATTCCCTTTTGAGTATTAATCATCTTTTCTATTATTTCTTCATTATTAAAGAAATCTGAATCTATATATTTTTTTAAGATTTCTGAAACTTTATCTAATACTTTCTTTTCTATTTTTTGATATGAATTATATTGCCT
>JAAWEC010000103.1 GCA_022794095.1 Clostridia bacterium | reverse complement strand
TGCCTGTCCCAGATATGCCCAAATTCCAAAAGGGCTACTCAGTGCCTGTCCCAGTTATGCCCAAATTCCAAAAGGGCTACTCAGTGCCTGTCCCAGATATGCCCAAATAAAAAATAGGATTTGGGGGCCGTCCCTAAATCCTAAATTATAATCTATTTTTAACTTATACAATCCATTGTTTTTTTGCTATACAGCTTCTTGGTTTTCTACTTCTGTTTCTTCTTCTTTGTCGGCAACTTTTTCTTCAATTACCTCTAAACTTCCAATAGATACCTCGTAAGCTACTCTTGTTTGTGATGTTCCATCTTCATATTTTTTCTCATAAGTTCTTGATTGAACTCTTCCTACTACTTTTACTTGTGAACCTACTTCTAAGTTTTGGCAAAATCTTGCTGTTCTTCCCCATGCAATACATGGAATATAGTCTGATTTATTGTATGCTCTGTTTACTGCTAATAAAATGTCTGATATTTCTCTACCAAATGGTGTTTGTCTATAAATAGGCTTTTTACAGATGTATCCTACTAGTACAACTTCGTTTGTGATTGTATCTTTTCTGACTATTTCGTTTTCTTCTTCCTCTTCTTTTTCTTCAACTTCCATGATGTCTTTTGCAAATACTGTTAGGATTAGTCTATTTTTTTCGTTTTCATAACTGTTGTAAGATCTGAATTGACCTTTTACTAATATTTTTTTCCCTTCTTGTAATCCATCTTCACCTATTAGTCTTTCTGATATGGTGATAGGTATGATGTCTTGATTTCCACTTAAACGTGGTATTCCTAATTTAAAAATATAAAACCTCTCTCCATATATTTCATGACTAAATTCTTTTTCTCCTGTAACTTTTCCAACTAGTGTTAAGTAGTTGCTTTCTAAATAATTTGTATCCAATCTTTTTTCCTCCCTACTTTTGTTTTTTATCGGTATTTGTATATTTTTCATTAGGCTTAAATATTTACATTTTCTATTATACACTATTTTTTTGGATTTGTCTACATAAAAAGTTAATTTTGTTCAAAAAAGTTAGATTTTTCCTATGTTACCTCTATTATGTTGTTACAATAAAGTTTAAAAAGTATATCAATAATTAATATTTCATAAGTCTGTAAGCGTTTATTTTTTTCCTTTTTTACTCTCTTTTCTTCTATTTCTATTATGTTTCCTGCCTTGTTTTTTAAGCTTTTTTGCCAATACACCAATACGTCTGTTTCACTTATACTAGATACTGTTACATTTGCTTTTTGGTTTAGTCCATAAGTAATATAATTTGAACTATTTATTTGATTTTCATTTATATTTTTATCTGTATTTATTATTACATATTGCGTGCTATCACAAATTTTTTTTAATATTTCTTGCTGTTCTTTAAACTTTTCTTTATTATCTTCTATTATAATTGTTTCAAATTTTATGTTTTTTACATTTTCTATGCTTCTTAAATTTATTTGAATAAAGTTCATATCCTCCTGCTTAAGTTCTTCTGCTAGTTTTTTTCTTATATTTTCAAAACATTTTTTACCTGCAACAACACCGATAAATGACATTTTCTATCCCCTTATTATTTGATTATTATTATTATTTCCTTTTTTGGCAAATATATACATATATATAAAAACAATTTTTATTTTGCAATTACCCTAGAATATATTGATTTTCCTAACTATTTTTTCTGTACTTGTGTTCCATTGCTATTTATTGTATAGTTTTCAGTATAAATAAGGTCAGATATTGTTACAACATTTAAACCTTTTTGTTTAATATTTTTTAATAACATATCTAAACTATCTGCTGTGTGTTTTGTACCATTATGGCTTAAAATAATATCACCTGGCTTAATTTTTTCTTTTAATCTCTTCCACATCTCTTCACCGAGTAAGACCGTGTATAATCTAAAGTATCTAAATTCCATTGAATGCTATAATATCCTTTATCTGTTGCTGCTTTTACTACTGTATCATTATATTCACCATAAGGTGGTCTATAAATATTAGTTCTTTTTCCTGTTACTTTTTCAATTTTATTGTTACTATCTTCAATTTCTTGGATATTTTTTTCATAGCTCAAGTTATTTACATGTGGATGGGTATTGCTATGACTTGCTATTTCATGACCTGCTTCGTGTATCTTTTTTACTGCATCTGGGAATTTATCTATCCAATCTCCTACCATAAAAAATGTGATTTTTACTTGATTTTCTTCTAATGTTTTTAAAATACTATCAATATCATCTGCATTCCAAGCACAATTCATAGTAAATGCAACTTTTTCTTCATCTGTTTGAACATTGTAAATAGGTAATAATTTTTGCATGTTTGCAGATGTCGGCACAGTATTATTGCTATTTGTAGTTCTTATATCACTTGCTACACAAAACAATAACACTACTGCAACAGCTGATACTAAATATGTATATATTTTTTGTTTATTTAATACGAAAAACATAAAAAATTCCTCCTTAAAGTTAAAGCTACTTTAATTGTATGCTTTTCCTTGGAGGAAAATTCGAAATTAATAAAAAAGATTTTGAATGTATGCTAAACACAAAAGTAGCATAAAAATAACCTAATACTTTTGATTATTTTTATGCTACAATTATTAATTGTATATATTATATCTGTGATGATAATTCCTATTGTAATAATTACTATCATAGTCATCAAATACTTCTGAAAAACCTACTGCCATTCCAAATATTATTATAAATATTACAATTAAAATAGAAACAACTAAACCTATTGAACCTGTTATTAATCCTGCAATTGCCATTCCTTTACTTGTACTTTTAATTCCTAATATACCAAATATAATTGCTAATATTCCACATGGTATTGATAAATACCATACACAGAAAAATACTAAACATACAATTCCTAAGACCATTGAAGCAATACAAAATCCCTTTTTTTCTTTTTTAGGCTCTGTTGATTTATTTGTTTGTGTATTAGTTTGTGTATTTGTTGGTATATTTCCTGTTGTATCTACTATTTCTTGTGTATTCTCAATTTTTTTCTCTTCATCCATACATATCTCTCCTTCCATATATTACTATTATACTATCTTTTTATACATTTTACAATAAATTTCTAACAATTGTGTAAATTATTAAAAAAATCGCAAATATAATAACATACCAATATTTAGGGTATAACCATACAGCAACTTTTTTTTCTTTATTTAAGTTGATTATATATATTATATTTAAAATTCCTAAATATATGAATGTTACAAAAAATATCATATTTGAAAAAAATGCTTCAATCCAATTTCCTTTTAATAAATTTATAAGACATCTTGTTCCTCCACAAGCTGGGCAAAGTATTTTGGTATTTTGATATATCCAACATTTTGGTATTATTTCAATATAATTTGAATTTATGAAAATATATAATGATATGATTATTAATATCTCTACTGTTATAATTATAATACTTTTTTTGTTCACTTAATTTCTCCTTTTTTATTTTCATTATACTAAATATTTTTTCATTTTTCTAGTTAAAGATAAATTTACAAAAACTTTCAACTTTCTACATTTTTTTCATATTATATATAAAGTAACTTTGAAGTTACGAAAAAGAAAGGAATGATAATAATGGAAATGGATAATAAAAAACCTTTTTGTCCAATCCTAGACGTTGATGGCGTAATTTCAGGAGGAAAACAATTTGATTTAGATATAACTTTACCAGAAGACAATCGTGA
>JAAWEC010000102.1 GCA_022794095.1 Clostridia bacterium | reverse complement strand
TGTTTTGCTACTCTATACCCAACTCCATTAATTTGTAGTTCTTTACTATATGCACTTGTCACACCAACAATCATATTATGAATCAAAGTTCTTGTTAAACCATGTAAACTTCTATTAGCTGGTTCATCATCTTTTCTTATAACTTTAATTATGTTTTCTTCCATTTCAATAGAAATATTTTTATGTATTTCTCTTTCTAATGTGCCTTTTGGACCTGTTACAGTGATTTTTTGTCCATCTATTTTTATTTGTACTTCTGATGGTACTGTAATAGGTTTATTTCCTATTCTTGACATGTTAGATTTTCCCTCCTTTTTTATTTGAGAATTTCTTTCCCCCAGGTCACTTCTTCATGGATAAGATATGTCCCCTACCCTTATGAATTTATGATGACCCTTTATTAATTTTATTACCATATGTAAGCTAATACTTCTCCACCGATTCCTAATTCTCTTGCTTCTTTGTCTGTTTTTAGTCCTTTTGATGTAGAAATAATTGCAATTCCTAAACCATTTAAAACTTTTGGTAATTCATCTTTAGATGCATATACTCTTAATCCTGGTTTACTAATTCTTTTTAAACCATCAATTACTCTAGTTCCTTTTTCGTCATATTTTAAAGTAATTCTTATCATTCCTTGTGTATCATCTTTAATTTCCTCAAAAGATTTTATATATCCTTCTTTAAATAAAATATCAGCAATTCCAAGTTTCATATTAGAAGCTGGAACATCTACTGTTTTATGTTTTGCACTATTAGCATTTCTAATTCTAGTTAACATATCTGCAATTGGATCTGTAATGTTCATTTAATTACTTACCTCCTTTTCTCTTTTTATTCTGTTTTTAAAATCCTTATATTCTAAATTTTAATTCAAAGTGATAATATGTACATTTTAATATTTACCTTATATCTCAAAGTTTTGAAAATATCGAAAATGTGCAGATTATTGCTTTCAATTAAAACTTTTACCAGCTAGCCTTTTTAACACCTGGAATCTCTCCCCTATGTGCTAACTCTCTAAAGCATACACGGCATATACCATATTTTCTAATATAGCTGTGTGGTCTTCCACATAATTTACATCTATTATATTCTCTTGTTTTAAATCTTTGTGGTCTAGCTTGCTTTACTTTCATTGACTTTTTAGCCATATTCCTACTCCTTTCATTTTACTACATTTACTCAGCTGATTTAAAAGGCATTCCTAAAAGTCTTAACAATTCTTTAGACTCTTCATCTGTCTTAGCTGTTGTTACAAATATAATATCCATTCCTCTTAGTTTATCAACTTTATCATATTCGATTTCAGGGAATATTAATTGTTCTCTAATACCCATAGAGTAATTTCCTCTACCATCAAAAGAATTATTTGAAACTCCTCTGAAATCTCTTACTCTTGGAAGTGCTACATTGAATAATTTGTAAGCAAAATCATACATTTTATCTGCTCTTAAAGTTACTTTACATCCAATATTAACACCTTCTCTTAATTTGAAAGCTGCAATTGATTTTCTAGCTTTTGTGATAACTGGTCTTTGACCTGTTATTTGTACTAAATCATTCATTGCATTTTCTAATGCTTTAGGATTTTCTTTTAAATCTCCTAATCCTATATTAATTACTATTTTATCAAGTTTTGGAACTTGCATAACTGATTTATATTCAAATTTTTTCATTAATGCAGGGATTACTTCTTTTTCATATTGTTCTCTTAATTTTTCCATGGATTATGAATCCTCCTTTCTTTTATTTATTTTATTGTTGCTCCACATTTTTTACAAACACGTACTTTTTTTCCTTTTTCTTCACTATATCCAACTTTTGTTGCTTTTCCACATTTTGAACATACAACATTTACTTTTGAAGTTGGTATAGCACATTCTACTGGTATAATTCCACTTTCTTCACCTTGTTTTCTAGCTTTAATGTGTTTTTTTCTAATATTTACACCTTTAACAATGATTTTATCATCTTTTGGATTTACTTCTAATACTTCTCCTGTTTTACCTTTATCATTTCCAGATAAAACTTGAACGTTGTCTCCTTTTTTTATTCTCATTGTAGGATTTCCTCCTTTTCTTTGATTTTTGTTTTATATACTTAGTTTTTAATTTATTTATATAAAATTAATTCAAAATGTAAGTTTTCTGTTTTCAATTAATTTTAAAGTACTTCTGGGGCAAGTGATAAAATCTTCATATAATCCTTTTCCCTTAATTCTCTTGCAACTGGCCCAAAGATACGTGTTCCTCTTGGTGTTTTGTCATCTTTGATTATAACAGCTGCGTTTTCATCAAATTTTATGTATGAACCATCTGCTCTTCTTAATCCACTTTTGCTTCTTACTATAACAGCTTTTACAACATCACCTTTTTTAACAACTCCTCCTGGTGTTGCTGATTTGACAGAAGCTACTATTACATCTCCTATGTTGGATGTTTTTCTGTATGAACCTCCTAAACATCTAATACACATAATCTCTTTTGCTCCTGTATTGTCTGCTACTTTTAGTCTTGATTGTTGTTGTATCATTAATGGTTCCTCCTTTCTTTCTTTTTTTCTAATGTCAGGGGACACATCTTTCCCCCTGGTCACTTCTTCACGGATAAGATATGTCCCCTACCCTTATGAATTAGTGATGTCTTTTTTTGATTTTGTTAATTTGTTTGGAAATTTCTTTCCCCCTGGTCACTTCTTCACGGATAAGATATGTCCCCTACCCTTATGAATTAGTGATGTCTTTTTTTATTTTATTATTTGTTTTTATTTTGTAAT
>JAAWEC010000101.1 GCA_022794095.1 Clostridia bacterium | reverse complement strand
GCTAGAAGCTTTTAGAACCCCACGTAAAACGTGGGGTTTTCATTATCCAATCAAAATTGCTATACTTTTTGGTATAGCAATTTTTGATTTTAAATTATTATCAAGCATTTTTAATTGGTGTCTACTTTTCCTTCAAATATCTCTTTAAAAGAAATGTTAAGAAATATGGAAAAGTATAAAATTTATCATTAAATCCTATATTTTTATTACATAGTTTTATTCCATATTTTATGTCTTTATATTTATCACTATCTATTAAATTATTTAAAGAAATTGTTGCATTATCATTCGCTTTTACTTCAACTGGAATTAATGAATCCTTATCTCTTATAAAGAAATCCATTTCAATTGTTCCTTTTTCATTCTTATAAAAATATAATTTATATCCTTGCTTTACTAACATATCTCCAACAACATTTTCATAAATTGCTCCTTTGTAAGTATTAAAATTTTTATTGTTTCTCAAATCTTCTTGTGCTTCATCATCAAGTGAACCTATTAGTATTCCTGTATCGGCAAAATATAGTCTAAAATTATCTGGATTATAATTTCCACCAAGTGGAAGTTCTGGCTGTTCCATGCAATACGCAATATTTATTATTCCTGCGTTATCTAACCATTCTATTGTTCCTACATATTCTCTGCTTCTAGCCCCATTTTCCACTTTAGAAATTTGAAATTTTTTATTTTTGTTTCCTAAAAATGTTGGAACTTTTCTATATACATTTAATATTTTCCCTTGGTCTAAACCATTTGCATACTTCGTAATATCCTCTTCATAGTCTAATAATATTTGTTTTTGCATTTCTAAAGTTCCACTATAATTTTTTTGAGTAACAAATTTATTTACAATTGCTGGCATTCCACCTATTACCATATATTCTTTGAAATTAGACATCATTACTTCATATTGTACAGTACTTAATGGTTTTGTTTCTAACATACATTTATATAAATCTTCAATTTGTTCTTCTTTATATCCTTTTGCCCATAAAAATTCTTCGAAATCCATTGAATACATACTATAATCAATTTTATTTCCAACACTATTTGATTCAATTTCTTTATAATTTATTCCCATTAAGGAACCAGAACATATCACATCATATCTTCCATCTTCTCTAAATGCTTTTAATGATGTAGCTGTGTTTATACATTCTTGTATTTCATCGAAAAATATTAATGTTTCATTTGGTATAAATTTAAAATCTGGATTTCTCAAAGAAATATTCTTTATTATATTATCTATATTATATCCATCATCAAATATATCTTTATATTGTTTTTCAAGCGCAAAATTTATTTCTACTACATTTTTATAATTATTTCGTGCAAAATTTTCTATTGCGTATGTTTTTCCTATTTGTCTAGCACCTTTTACTATTAAGGGCATTTTGTCTTTATCGTTTTTCCAATTTATTAAATATTGATCAATTTTTCTTCTTAAACGACTCATATTACCACCTCTGAATATATCTTATCACAAAATTATTAATATTTCAATGATATTTTTCACAAAATTCCATATGTTTATGCGATAAAAATCACAAAAACCCCTCTGATGTGAATTTTTAACTATAATTCATATTTTATTACACTTCTTTCATAAATAGACGGTTTTTATTTTTTTATAATTGTTTCACCACTACCTGGCCATATTGATACACTTCCTGAATGAGTTACCCATTTATTTCCAATATAAATTGTTTTTAATTCGTGGCAAGCATTAAACATCCAACTCATATCTTCTATTTTTTCTGTGTCAAAATTTGATACATCTATAACTGGTAGTTTTTTACACCTTTCAAACATACCTACCATGTTGGTTACATTACTTGTGTCAAAGTTTGATATGTCTAAAACCTCTAAACTATTACAATATGAAAATGTTTGTTTCATTGTTGTTACATTTCCTACATTAAAGTTTGATAGGTCTAATGTTCTTAATTCATTACAATTAGAAAACATAGTTGCCATATTGGTTACATTACTTGTATCAAAATTAGATACATTTATTTGTGTTAATTTTGAACAATTAGCAAACATTGAACGCATTGTTGTTACATTACTTGTATCAAAACTTGATACGTCAAGTTCTGTTAAATTACTACAACCACTGAACATTACTTCCATATTTGTAACTTTTTTAGTGTTAAACATTGTCACATCTAAATTTGTTAAACTACTACAATTTAAGAACAACCAGCCCATATTTTCAACATTTCTCGTATCAAATCCTTTGGTATTAATTTCTTTTAAATTTCTACAATTTAAAAATAATCCATACATATTTGTTACATTAATGGTTTTTACTTTCTCCATATTTACGGTTTCTAATGAGGTCAAATCACTGAAATAATAAGCTAGATATTCAGGAGCTACTTCATCTACAAATTCTACTGCTGTAATTTGAGCACAATCAACAAACCATGGTGTATCTATTGTTTCTGCATTGTTATCACGTGTAAATTCGATTCCTTGTACATTTCCATATATTTTTCCTCCACCATTTTGTGCCTTTTCTTCATTAGTATAGAATTTTAATGTATTTCCTTCTAATGATGTCCAAATTCCTGTTGGTTCTACAACTGGTTCTTCTGGTTCAGTTGACTCTAAATCTTCTTCTACTCCTTTGAATTCAACTCTATCTTCTGTTATCCAATATACCCAACCTTCTAAGGTAATGACTTGTATGGTTACTTTTTCCATATTGGGCAATTGTTTTATTTCTTTTGCCTCATGAAACATTGAATCTCTTCTGATTTCGTTTTCGTATTCATTCATATATTTTTGATTATCCCACTTATTTAGGTTTCTGTCTGGTTGTAATCCTAATCCAATTCTTCTTAATTCTTCTAAATATTGTGCTTTTTTCGTTTCCACTTTGGCTATGCTTGCTTTGTTTAAAATCCCATTCTGTCCTGTTAATGTTGCAATAGTTATTCCTGCTAAGATAAGTAATACAATAATTGTGATTACTAATGCAATTAAAGTTATACCTTGACTATTTTTTTCTTTTCCTTTCATTTTCTCTCCTCTCTATCTTTTGTTCGTTCTTTTGGTATTAGAATTCCCTATTTTAATCTATATATTCATACATTACTTAATTGCTTTTGTTAGGATTATATCAATGTTTCAAGTATATGTTAACTAATTGACAAGGTATACAAAGTAAAAATTTTAATTTAAACTTGTCATATTCCAAATAAATGTCCCATATATATTAACTAAAGTAGTTGTAACAAATAAGGAGGTATATAGATGGAAAATACAAGATTGTATGAAGACATCGCAAAAAGAACAGATGGTGACATCTATGTTGGGGTTGTTGGACCTGTTAGAACTGGTAAATCTACATTTATTAAAAGATTTATGGATTTATTAGTTATTCCAAACATTGATAATGAATATAAAAAAGAAAGGGCTAAAGATGAGCTTCCTCAAAGTGCTGGTGGAAAAACTATAATGACAACTGAACCTAAGTTTATTCCTAATGAAGCAATTGAAATCACATTAGATAATAACTTAAAGTTTAAAACAAGGCTAGTTGATTGCGTTGGTTATTTAGTTGATAATGCTATTGGTTATTTAGAAGATGACATGCCAAGAATGGTTAAAACACCTTGGTCTGAGGATGAAATTCCTTTTGAAAAAGCAGCAGAAATTGGAACTAAAAAGGTTATTGATGAACATTCTACTATTGGAATTTTAGTAACAACAGATGGTTCTGTTACAGATATTCCAAGGGAAGATTATATCAAAGCTGAAGAAAGAGTAGTTAATGAATTAAAAGCTTTGAATAAACCTTTCATTGTACTTTTAAATTCTGATGACCCTAATTCTAGTTATACAAAAGACTTAGCTGATAAACTAAGTGAAAAGTATGATACTACTGTAATGCCAATTAATTGTGAATATCTTACTTTAGATGATATTAATAATATGTTTTCTAAAGTTTTATATGAGTTTCCTGCTAATCAAATATGTATTAAGTTTCCTCGCTGGATTGATGGTTTAGATTTTGAACATCCTTTAAAGGCTGAATTGTTTGAAGAAATCAGAAATGCTTTTTGTGATGTTAGAGTTTTAAAAGATGTTTCACATTGTGTACAAAAAATCAAACAAACAGAAATTATTTCTAAGACTTCTATTGCTGATATTAGGTTGGGAGACCGGAAATGTCAATGTTGAAATTACATTAAAAGAAGAATTGTTCTACCAAGTGCTTTCTGAAATTACAAATGTTGAAGTTTCTAATGAAGGTGATTTATTTAGCATTATTTCTAATTTGTCAAAAACGAAAAAGAAATTTGACCGAATTGCATATGCTTTAGAAGAAGTAGATGCTAAAGGTTATGGAATTGTAACTCCTAGTATTGAAGATTTAGAACTAGAAGAACCTGAAATGATTAAACAAGGTTCTAGGTTTGGTGTTAAATTAAAAGCTAAAGCTCCATCTATACATCTTATAAAAACTTGCGTAGAGACTGAAGTTTCTCCAATTGTTGGGTCTGAAAAACAGTCAGAAGAATTGGTAAATTACTTGCTTTCTGAATTTGAAAGTAATCCAAAGGAAATTTGGAAGTCAAATATTTTTGGAAAGAGTTTACATGAGTTGGTTAATGAAGGATTACAAACTAAGCTTTCTAAAATGCCTGAAGATGCTCAGATGAAACTACAAGAAACATTAGAACGTATTGTAAATGAAGGTAGTGGTGGTCTAATTTGTATTATTTTATAATGTCCTATTGTAAATATGGCAAGCCTTAGATTTATTAATTATCTTAGGCTTGCCTTTTATTTTATCTAAATTTTACATATTATTCTTGGTTTTAAATAATTTCCTATATCATTAACATATTTTCATTGCAATAATTCTATTTTATATTGCTTATCATTCATTTTAAAGTTCAAGTAAAATTTTTGATTTAAATCACTTTTATTTAAGTCAAATTTAGCTTTGTATGTGCCATTCATATATGTTCCATTGTCATTTTTTGTGTAACTGTATCTTTTTCCCTCTTCATTTGTTATATAAAGTGCATCGTCCATTTTTTTCTCAAATTCATCTTTTTCCATATCTTTTCCTGACATTACTAAATCAATAAATCCATCCATTTTAAAGATTATATTTGTTCCTGTTTCTGTGACAGTTAATTTTTCTAGTTCAAAACCATCTACATTTTCTGCTAATTTTAGTTCAATGCTTTCTCTTTTATAAAAATCTTGTGGTACTTCTATTTCTAGTTTCCATTCTACATCTGTTAGGTTAAATCTTTCTGATACAGATAATTTAGGGTTTTCTTCATTATATTGGTTCATTGTATATCCAATATCAAATATTCTTATATATAGTTTTTTACTTTTTGGAAACTTTTTCGGTGTTGACATGCTTAAGTTTGTTATAATCTTTCCTTCTTTTGATGTTGTAACTGTTCGTACTCCTGGAAATTCACCAATTGCATTAGGAAAATTTGCTTTTTTATCATATTTTATATTTTCTTCTCTATATAACTTTTTCCAATACCCTTTTCCTTTTGTTATTTTTTCTAAGTCAAAAACTTCACCTTCACATACTCCATATACATTTTTTGATTCATCATATACAGCATATCCATAGCTAAATGTTTCTGTATTTATGATTGTTTCCTTTGGAAAAATAAAATCAACGTCCATACTAAAAAAGTCATCTGTTATCATTATAGAACTAAGCTTTATGCCTATATTATCATGATATACATACTCCATGTCGATATTTTTTTCGTATCCATTTTCCATTGCTTGCTTTATGCTTGCCATTCCATATTCTACTGGCCTGTTTTCAAATTCTTTGTATTCAATATTCCATTTAATTTGTGCATATATGTTTGGTGTTGCTAATCCTAGTAATGTCACTACTACCATTGCTACTGCAACATTTCTTATTGTATAGTAGATATTTTTGTTTTTTGGTTTCTCTTTTTTATTCATTGTTTTTTGTATTGTTTTTGTTAATTGTTCTGGTACATTTTCTTCTTTTGTGAAAATGTTTTTTAATTCTTTATCTAAATTTTCCATTATATGTTTCTCCTTTATAATTTATTTTTTGTTTTTATAACTCATTAATTCCATTATCTAATTATAAAAACTATAATTTTCTTTTATTTTTTCTTTCATTCTTCTTAGTTTTGTTTTAATTGTATTTTCATTTTTGTTTAATATTTGAGATATTTGCTTGGTTGTGTAACCATTACTATAATATAGTAAAAGAAGCATTTGGTCTTGCTCTTTGAACATGGCTAGTATTTCTTCATAGTTTAACTTGTCCTCTATATTTTCTTCGTTACTATATGTTTTTTGATTTTCTATTGTTTCTAATGAAAGCAAACTTATTTTGTTTTTTCTATACTTTTTATTGCACTGATTTATTAATATTTTGTATAGCCAAATTTCAAATTTTGTGTTGTCTCTTAATTTTGATAATTTTGTATATAAAATTATCATTGTTTCTTGAACTACATCTTCTATGTCTGCTTCGTTTTTTAGCCTTGCTTTTGCTATTTTGTATAATTTTATTTGATTTTCTAATATTAAGTCTGTAAATGCTTCTTTGTCTCCTTTTTTTGCTTTTTCTATTAGTTCTTCCATCTTTTTCCCCCTTTTTTTGGCTTCCTACTTATATAGATATTTATCTTTTTATAAAAGTTTCAAAAAACGAAGATTTTTAAAATCTTCGTTTTTATTCATAATTTTCTGTGTTAAGTTGTGGATATGTGAATATTTTTCCTCCTTCTGTAAATTGCCCACTTGGTGCATGGTCAATTAACATATCACTAGAACCTTTTAAGAAATATTTGTATTTAGCACTTCTACTTACTTCTCCATTTCTTGAAACAGGATCGTCCCATGTGCAATCCATTGCATACCATGAATTGTCTATATATACATAGTTCCATGCATGATTTTCTGTTTTTCCCTCTGAATTTGTTCCTTTTCCTATTACTAGTGTACATGGTATTCCTAAAGAATCCATTAAATATTTAAAGCTTCTAGCATATCCCTCACATACTGCTTCTCCATTAATCATTGCTCCATAGATATTATAAATGTTTTCTTTTGAAATTGTTGTTTCATATTCTATATTCTCTATTAAATAGTCATGTACCATTTTTATGTTATCATATGTAGTTGTTTTTCGGTTTTCTAAAATGTAGTTTTTTACTTTTTCGATTTTGTTAATGGCTTTGTCTATTTGTTCTCTTGATGTAAATTCGTCTATTAAATAGTTTGGTTGGTTTCCGTTATTTATATATACGTTATATGTTGTTTTTTTTCCTTTTGTTGTTGTTTCTATATTTAAGTACATTTTATTTGGGCTTAAGTAGAATACGTCTGGATTGTCATATGTGTAAGCTTCAATTGCAGATTGATAGTATTTTCCTAATTGATCTTGTCCGTTTTCTTCATTTAATAATTCTGTAAATGCAGTTCCTAATTCTACTTTGTGTATTCCTGTTTTCATGTTTTCTTTGTTTGTTTCAAATGCTTTGTATATTATTTTTGAATATTCTTCTAATTGGTTATAAAAGTATTTGTTTATTGTTATGTTAGAATAGTCTGTTTCTTCTGTTTCTTCGCTTTTTACACCTTGTATTTTATCAAATGGGTCGTCTAAAATTTGTGGTGTTTTAATATCTTTATCTATTGTATTTTTATTTTCTGATATTACTGTTTTTATATCTTGTGGTTCTGCTGATGTTTCTATTTTTATACATTCTTCCCATAATATAAAACCAAATATTCCAAATACTCCAATAATTAAGAACATTACAATTAATATTATAATTGTTGCTAATTTGCTTTTCATAATTGTTCTCCTTTGTTTTTTGTTCTCTTTTATTATAGCATTTTTTTTTGTGAAAAACTAGTATATTTTATATTATTTTTGAAATACTAAGAAAAAGTAGTTTTAGGAGAAATTTATGGATTTCAAAAATTTATTTAATTCTATATTTGGCTATACTCCACCTGTAGACTATGATTTCAGTTTACCAGAAGATGGACCTGTTACAGAAGGAACAAATGCGGTTTTACCTAATCAAGAAGAAAAAAAGGTAAGTGTGTTTCCTAGCCTTCGTGTTAATATGGAATATATGAAAATTAAATATAATTTACTTATTAATAGTGATGTCATTTTAAGGGAATTTACTATTAATGCTAGAGGAAAGCAATATAATGCATTTTTAGTTTATATTGATGGTATGGTGAATTCTGAGATTATGGATAAATTTATTTTAGAACCACTTATGCTAAGAAATAAAAGTAATTTGTATGATGGTGGTCAAAGTAAAGTAATTTCAGAAGCTGTTGCAAATAATATTACTGTTAGGAAAGTTAAAAAGTTTGATTTATCTAATTATTTGATGGGTTGCTTAATG
The DNA here is from genome assembly GCA_022794095.1 of Clostridia bacterium. Classification (GTDB taxonomy): domain Bacteria; phylum Bacillota; class Clostridia; order TANB77; family CAG-508; genus CAG-269. The sequence goes on along the minus strand of JAAWEC010000101.1, from coordinate 8,713 downwards.
CCTCAAAATGCTGTAAAAGAAGTAAAAGATTTTGATGAGGTTGCAAGTGGTATTAATTCTCGGTAATTGTGCTTTATTTGTAGATACTTTAAATTCAGCTTTTGACATTGAAGTAAAAGGTTTTAAACAAAGAAGTGTTGACAAACCTAATAATGAAATTGTTATTAAAGGTCCTCATGAAGCATTTGTAGAAAATATAAGGACTAATACCTCTTTAATTAGAAGAATTGTTAATAATGAAAATTTAATTATTGAAAACATAGAAGTTGGAAAAATTACTAAAACAAAATGTGCTGTTTGCTATTTGAAAAATGTTACAAATTCTGATTTGGTTAATGAAGTAAAGTATAGATTGAATAATTTAGAAATTGATTCTTTACTTTCAGCTGGGGAATTAGAACAATTGTTAGTAGATTCTAATGCTCTAGGTGTTCCTCAAACTATTTCTACTGAAAGACCTGATAAAGCTGCAAAGTATTTGCTTAAAGGTCGTGTTATAGTTATTGTAAATGGTACTCCTTATGGTGTAATTATGCCATCTATTTTAGTTGATTTTTTGACTTCTCCAGAAGATACTAATTTGAAAGTTAATTTTGCTAATTTTTTAAGAAGTTTACGCTTTTTAGCTGCTTTTATTACTTTACTTTTACCTGGTTTGTATGTTGCAATTACAAGTTTTCATCAAGAAATATTGCCAACAGGACTTCTATATTCTATTTTGGCTTCTAGGGAAAATGTGCCTTTTCCTATTATTTTAGAGATTTTGCTTATGGAAATTTCTTTTGAACTTATTCGTGAGGCTGGACTTCGCGTCCCTTCTGCTATTGGGCCTACAATTGGTATTGTTGGTGCTTTAGTTTTAGGTCAAGCTGCTGTTAGTGCTGGTATTGTAAGTCCGATTTTGATTATTGTTGTTGCTATTACTGGTATTTCTTCTTTTGCTATTCCAGATTTCTCTTTTGGATTTCACTTAAGATATTTCCGATTTGGTTTTGTTCTTCTTGGTTTTATGGCAGGTTTTTTAGGTATTTCTTTAGGTTTATTTGTGTATATCAGCCTAATTTGTAGTTTGAGGTCTTTTGGGGTTTCTTATACAACTCCTTTTGCTCCTGCACAATCTTCAAATGGGAATGGATATTTACTTTCTCCTATTTGGAAAAGAGAATACAGACCTTCTTTTATTGCTTCTAAACGAGAAAATGACCAAGAAAAATATTCTATGAAATGGAAATATCATAAAAAAGGTTAAAAATTTATATTTTTTTGAAAGGAGCATATTTCATGACAAAGTCAAAAATAGGAACATTAGAATCTATTATGCTAGTTCTTACTATTGTTATAACACATACTATTTCTTCTCTTCCAAGAGAAATTTTAGTTTCTACTAAATCTGCCAGCCTTATTAATTTAATGTTTGTAAGTATTTTGGTTATTCTTTTTGCTTACTTAATATCTAAATTATTTAAGAAATTTCCTGGATCAGATATTATTGATGTGTCCGAATTTTTGGGTGGTAAGGTTTTTAAAATTATTGTAGGTGTAATTTTTATTTCATATTTTTTGGTTAGTTCTAGTATTCTTCTTAGAAACTTTTGTGAAAGCCTTAAAATTATTTATTATCCTATGACAAATATTCTTTTTATTATTGCTATGTTTGTTATTGCTATTTGTACTGCAAATAGACTTGACTTTAATGCTTCTTTAAAAACTAATTTGTTAATTTTGCCACTTGTTTTGGCTAGTATGGTATTTCTGTTTTTTTCTAATATGAATAAGTTTTCTCCTGAAAGGATTTTTCCTATTTTTGGTGATGGTTTATTTGATACTTTTGTTTTAGGCCTTGGAAATATAGCTTCTTTTGGTGGTGTTGCTTTTTTATATTTCTTGCCACCTTATATGAAACAACCTGAAAAATTAAAAAAAGTTTCTATGATTTCTATTGGTTTATCTGCTATTTATTTAATTTTGTGTGTAGCAACTTTATTGTTTATGTTTTCATTTTTTATTGATACAAATGAGATTACCCCTTTGTATAATGCTACTCGCTATATAGAATTTGGTAGCTTTTTTCAAAGATTAGAATCTGTCTTTTTACTAATATGGATTTTAGCTTTTGCTTGTTATTTAAGTATTGTAATTAAATTTTCTATGAGTATTTTTAAAAAGCTAACTAATATTGAAACAAAGAAACCTTTAGTTGATATTTTTGGTCTTCTTATTCTTGCAATTACCTTACTACCCAAAAATTATGCCATTTCAGAAAACTTTGAATTGAAAATTTACCCTTGTTTGGTAATAGGTATTGTCTTTTTCTTGGGTGGAAGTATTCTATTACTTGCAAATTTAGTAAAAAATAAACAAAAAAGCAGTTCTTAACATTTTAACTTACTCTTTATGTCTTGTCTTTGTTCACTCATGAACATTAAGTTTAAAATAAGAGATACTAAAATTTTTGTAAATTAGATTGGAGGTTTATTTTGAACAAATTATTCAGAAATTTATTTATTATTATTTTAATTATTATATTTGTTGTTGCTTTCTCTAGTTCTTATTTATCTCTTAGCATGGATAACCTAGCATATGTATTAGCTATTGGAATTGATAAATCACCTGATAGCAACAGTGACTTACAGGTAAGCTTTCAATTTTCCACTACATCACAAGCAAGTGAGGCTGGCTCAACAGAAAAATCCCCAACAGTTATAAATTCTGTAACTGCCTCTTCCCTTAGTACTGCAATTAATTTAATGAATAGCTACATGGGAAAAGAGCTTAATATGTCACATTGTAAGGTTATTATATTTTCAGAACAGTTGGCAGAAGAAGGTATTTCTGATGAAATCTACACTTTAATTAATAATACCCAAGTAAGGCCATCTTCTAATATTATTATTAGCAAATGTACTGCTAAAACTTATATTGAACAAACTTCACCAGAACTTGAAAATCTAATTTCTAAATATTATGAAATTTTTAATAATTCTGGCAAATATACAGGTTTTATGCCTGATGCAACTATTGGAACTTTTTTTAATAATATTATTTGTACTACTTGCGAACCTGTTGCTATTTTAGGAGGTCTTGCAAAAGAACAGCCCTCTAATAATATGGCTCATGAAAATTTCAATATAACAGCAAATGAATCTTCAATTGAAGGACAAAATGGCTCTGAAAACATTGGAATGGCTGTATTTAAAGGAGACGAAATAGTTGGTGAATTGTCTTCTTTAGAAACAATTGCTTATCTAACAATGCATAATAAAGTAGACCGTTTCTTAATTTCTATTCCAGATCCTGAAGTTACAGGTCATTATTTAGATATTTATTTAACCCCTACTGGTTCAACTAAAGTAAAAATAGATACTTCTACATCTTCCCCATACATTAAAGTAAAAACAAAATTTACTGGTAGGATTTACTCTATGTCAGAAAACTCTAATTATTTAAAACCTGAAATTTTAGATGCCATATCTAACACTTGTAATCAATATTTAGAATCTGTATTTTCTGCATATCTTTACAAAACTTCTAAAGAATTTAAATCTGACATTAATGGTTTTGGTAAAACAGCTCAAAGTAATTTTTTTACAACCAATGAATATAATGCCTACAATTGGCATGATAGCTTTAAAAACTCATTTTTTGATGTTAAAGTAGATACTTCTGTTAAGTCTGGTATGTTAATCACTCAAACTGAGGATTCTTAAAATGTCGTGTTGGGGACGTTTCTTTTGGGACATTTTACTTTGTCTCGTTGGGTGTCTCGTTGGGGACGTTTCTTTTGAGACATTTTCTTGAAAAGTTAAAGGAGGAATTGTTTTGTCAAGTATTGTTTATCATATTTTATTTTTGATTTTTAGTCTTTATATTTTGCTTAGAACTATTGGCTATGCTTTATATGAAATAAATACCATCCAAAATAAAGTTGGTGGTATTAGTGTTATTGTGTTTTCAGTTTTAGTTGTTATTTTTTCAAATGTTATAGTCTGGATGTATTGATTTTTGTTATGCTAGTTCAAAGTCGATTTGACGTAGCATTTTGCTTGCACTTTTTACTTTGATTTTTACTTTGTCTCCAACTTTATAGGTTTTGTTTGTTCTTTCTCCAATTATCCTTTTTCTGTTTTCGTCATATATGAAGTATTCATCTCCTAAGTCCTCAAATCTTATAAGTCCTTCTATTGTATTTTCTAATTCTACAAAGATTCCAAATGAGGTTACAGAAGACACTATTCCTTCGTATTCTTCGCCAATCCTTTTTTCCATATATTCTGCTTTTTTTAGGTCTTGCGATTCTCTTTCTACTTTTGTTGCTATTTTTTCTCTTTCAGATGATTGTTTCGCTCTTTCTTCTGCTTGTGGCTTGTGTTCTTCTAACCATTTTGATTGAACATCATAGTTGTTTTCTAAATATTTAGATATTACTCTATGAATGAAAAGGTCTGGGTATCTTCTAATTGGTGATGTAAAATGACAGTAGTATTTACTTGCTATTCCAAAATGTCCTTGATTTTGAGCTTCATATCTTGCAACTTTTAGTGTTCTTAATATTAGGTTTGAGATTACCTTTTCTTCTTCTTTTCCTTTTATTTCTTCTAGTATTTTTGAAAATTCCTTTGGATATATGTTGTCTTTGTTTGCTTTTATTTTTAATCCAAAGTTAAATAAAAATTGGTTTAATTCTTGTATTTTTTCTAGGTCTGGGTCTTCATGGACACGATAAATAAATGGTGCTTCTAACCAAAAGAATTTTTCTGCTATTGTTTCATTTGCTGTTAGCATAAATTGTTCAATTATTTCATGTGCAAAGGTTGTTTCATATTTTGAAACATTAATCACTTTTCCTTCCATATCTAATTCAATTTTACTTTCTGGTATGTCTAAGTTTAAGTATCCTTGTTCCATTCTTTTGTTTTTTAAAATTTGTGCTAATTCTTCCATTAATTTAAAGTCTGTAATGTATTTTTCATATTTTTTTATTGTTTTTTGATTACTATTGTCTAGTATTTCTTGCACATTTTGGTAACTCATTCTTTTTGTTACATTGATTATTCCTTTGACTACTTCAGATGCAATTACTTTTCCTTGATTGTCTATTTCCATAAGGCAAGATAATGTGAATCTGTCTTCTCCAGAATTTAAGCTACAAATCCCATTTGATAGCTCTCTTGGAAGCATTGGTATAACTCTTCCTAACATATATATGCTTGTCCCTCTTATTAGTGCTTCTTGGTCTAATAAGCTATTTTCTTGCACATAAAAACTTACATCTGCTATGTGTACTTCTAGTTTGTAATTTCCGTTTTTTAGCTTTTCTACACGAACTGCATCATCTAAGTCTTTGGCATCTTCTCCATCTATTGTGAAAATTGTTTTTTCTCTAAAGTCTACTCTATTTGGAATGTCTTTTTTGTCCACTTTGTTTTCAAAATGTTTTGCTTCTTGCACAACTGGTTCTGGAAAAGTAGATGGTAAGTTGTATTCTTTGATAAGTGATAACATATCTACCCCTGCTTCATTTACATTTCCTAATACTTCTATTATTTTGCCTTCTGCTTTTTTGCCTTTTTGTGGGTATTTTGTGATTTTTACTAATACTTTATGGTTGTTTCTTGCTTTCCCCATGTCTTTTTTTGATATGAATACATCTGTACCAAAGTTTTTGTCATCTGGGATAACAAACCCAAAGTTTTTGTTGTTTTGGAAAATTCCAACAATTGTATCTTTTTCATGTTTTAGTATTTTTACTACCTTACCTTCTGCATTTTTTACTTTGTTTGCTTCTTCTATAATTTCAACTAATACTCTATCTCCATTTAATGCATTTAATGAATTTTCTTTTGATATATATATTTCTTCTTCCTGATTTTCTATTTTTACAAACCCAAAGCCTTTTTGGTTTCTTCTGTAAATTCCATCATAGTATGTTTTTTCTACTAATTTATATCTGTTTTTTCTGTTTTTTTGGATTTTGAAACTTAGTTCTAAGTTTCCTAAGATTTCTAAAAAGTCTCTATATTCTTTTTTGGGTACTCTCATTACCATAGCAATTTCTTTTGCTTTCATTGGTACATAGTCTTTGTCTTTCATAAGTTCTAAAATTTTCTGTTCTTGTTCTTCCATTGTTTGTTTTCCTTTCTTTAATTGAAACATGTATTAGAAAGTTATCATAACTTTCCCATAATGACACAAATGAGACCTGTCCCTAGTGTCCTATATAACAAAAGAGGTGATTTTTTGAATAAAAACCACCTTTTTTTCTGTATTTATGCCATATAAATAATTCCTAATGCTATTGTTAATACTGCAAATACTACTGATAATATTATTGTCCATCTTTTTTGTTTTCCTTCTTTGGTTCTTCCTTTATTTTTTTCAAAGAAGTTGTTTGCTGATGACCCTGTTATGGTAGATGATAAACCTGCATCTTCTTTTGATTGTATTAATGCTAATATGATTAGTGCTATTGCTACCATAAAGTAAATTACAATTAATATTCCTTTTGCTATTTCCATTTATTTTCCTCCCTACGGTTTCTCTCTTTTTGTTACTTGGATATTGTAACATAATTTTTTTTAAATTGCAATAGTTTTTTTGTTTTTCGCTAAATTCTAGTATAGGCTTGTCAGATAATTTAATCGTCAAATCGTTTTTCTAAGTTGACAAATTTTGTGTAACTTCCTAACCATAATAATTCTACTGTTCCTGTTGAACCACCTCTGTGTTTTGCCATGATTACTTCTGCAATGTCTTTTTTCTCACTGTCTTGATTATAGTAATCGTCCCTATATAAGAACATAACTATGTCTGCGTCTTGTTCGATTGCTCCTGATTCTCTTAAGTCTGAAAGCATTGGTCTGTGGTCTGGTCTTTGTTCTACTGCTCTTGATAATTGGGATAAGGCTATTACTGGTACTCCTATTTCTTTTGCTAGTATTTTAAGTGAACGGCTTATTTCTGATATTTCTTGCTCACGACTTCCATTTCTTTTGCTACTTCCTTGCACTAGTTGTAAATAGTCAATAACTACCATTCCTATGTTTTTTTCTAATTTTAGTTTTCTACATTTTGCACGTATTTCCATAACTGATATTCCGAGGTGTGTCGTCAATATAAATTTCTGCCTCTGATAATGGTCCTATTGCTCCGAGCAAGTTTTGTCCAATCATTTTCTTCTAGCTTTCCTGTTCTTACTTTGTTACTATCTACCATTGCTTCACTACATAAAATTCTGTTTACCATTTGCTCTTTTGACATTTCTAAACTGAAAATAGCTACTGGTACATTTGCTTTAATGGCTGCATTTGTTGCGATGTTTAATGCAAATGCAGATTTTCCCATTGCTGGTCTTGCTGCTATTAGGATTAAGTCTGAACCATGAAATCCTGCTGTTTTGTAGTCTAATGCTGTAAATCCTGTTGGTACACCTGTTATGTGTTGTTTTCGGTTATACAACTCTTCTAATTGTGTAAAGCTGTCAACTAATACGTCTTTAATTGGTGTGTATCCTTTTTGGTTCTTATTTTGCATTATATTGAATATTTTTTTTTCGGCATTTTCCATAATGTCTTCTACTTCTTCAGTTGGGTCATATCCAAGCTCTATAATTTCGTTTGCTGTTTTTATTAAATTTCTTAAGACTGATTTTTCTTCAACGATTTTTATATATTTTGAGGCATTTGCTGTTGTTGGTACTTTTTCTGGAAGTTCTGCTAGATATTCTAAACCACCTACTTTTTCAAATTTCCCCATTGCTTCTAGTTCTGCTTTTACTGTTATTATATCAATTGGTTCTGCTCTATTATATAGGTTCAATATAGCAGAATAAATAGCTCGATTGTCTTCACGATAAAAGTCTTCTTCTTTTAATACTTCAATACTTGAAATTACAGCATCTTTATCTGTTAACATACTCCCTATAATAGCTTGCTCTGCTTCTAAGTCATGTGGTGGTACTTTTCCTAACTCCATTTTATTCCTCCATATTTGTTCTTAATTATGATATTACATCTATTTTTAGCTTTCCTATTACTCCTTCAAATAGTTTTATTTCAATTGTTTGCATTCCTAATGTTTTAATAGTTTCTTTTAGGTCTATTTTCTTTTTGTCAACTGCTATTTTGTATTGTTTTTCTAATTCTTGAGCAATTTCTTTGCTTGATACTCCTCCAAATATTTTTCCGTTTTCTCCTGCTTTTACTTGTATTTTTAATAATATTTTTGATAATTTATCTGCTGTTTTCATTGCTTCTTCTTTTTCTTGGTCTTTTTGGAATTTGGCTGAATTTTGTTTTGCTTTTAATTTTAACATGTTTTCGTTGTTTGCTTCTACTGCTAAGTTTTTAGGAAATAAGAAGTTTCTTGCATATCCGTCTGATGCATTGATTACTTCATCTTTTTTTCCTACTCCTTTAATGTCTGCTTTTAATATTACTTTCATGGTATCACGCCTTTCTTTATTTCCTTATTTTACTATAAATATACGAAAAAATCAATAATTAAACAAATTTAAGTTTCGACTTTTTGTAATTTTATTCTCGCTTTTGTTTGTCTGCCAAATTTGCTTTAGTAAATTTGTGTAAAATATATTTTTCCTATACAAGAACAAAAGAGGCATGATTAAAATTTTATGACCTTTTAGATTACTCTTCATGCCTCGTCTTTGTTCGCTCGCGAAAATTGCAAAGCAATTTTCTGTGGAACGTTTTATATT
>JAAWEC010000100.1 GCA_022794095.1 Clostridia bacterium | reverse complement strand
GTTCATTATTACCAACAGCCAAGGCTGCAGCATTTGCAAACTCATTATTATCACCAATAACAAAAGTTTCAAAAGTGTATTTAGGATTTAAAGATGTCTTATTAGACTGAGCCTCAGAGGAAATGGCATTCTTTTTAATTTCTGGAGCAGAATCAATGTTAGAATTATTTACATCAACCTCTAGCCCCTTTTCCTTAGCCTCCTTCTCCAAATCAATAACATCATAAGTCCAATCTTTATTGGTAATAAACTGTAAAGTATTCAAAAGCAAAGGTTTATATTTATTTTCAATAAAATCCTTTTGAAACTCAGAAACAGCAGTAAAAACAATATGATTTCCATCAATACTTCGAATATTTAAAGGCTCAATCCAAGTATTAAAAGAAATTGTAGTAAGTTCAGGTCTAAGTTCATTCTTGATTTTATTCATCAGCTCATCATTTTCAAAAGTCATAAAAAATCATCCTTCCTAAATAAAAAGTTATCCACAAAATTATCCACAACTGTTGAAAATTTTGTAATGATTTTGTAAAAATAAAGATGATTTATACGAACATAAATTCAAGTATTTTCAGTAAAAATCTCTCATAATTTTTTACTCCCCAATAATAACAGATTTATACACAATAAGTCAATAAGATTGTGGAAAAAAAATATATTATGTGGAAAAAAAAACAAAAAAATGTGGAAAACTACCAAAAAAACAATAAAAATCGACATAAAAAAATTTTAAAAAACACTTGACTTTTTACATAAAAATGAGGTATAATCGTTATACTTGTTGATTAAACAGTAGGAGGTGTATGGAAAATGAAAAGAACATTTCAACCAAAAAACAGACAAGAGAAGAAAGAACACGGATTTATGAAAAGAATGAAAACAAGAGCAGGAAGAAATATAATAAAAGCAAGAAGAGCAAAAGGAAGAAAAAAACTAACAGCGTAAACTAGAAAAAAAAGTGATAGAACAAATGGAAAGCCCTAATAATAACAACATTTTAGATTTTTCTTTGGCTTTCTGTTAATTTGTCCGTGTACCAAAAAAGACAATAAATTTGTGTACAACGTATTTTATATATCAAGTCAACATGGCTAATATAAAATTATCACTTTCAAACTAGCTAGTAATTCCTTTGTATTTACCTTGAAAGAAAGGAAAAACAAAGAATGAAAAAAACAAAAATGATGAAAAAAAACTATGAATTTAAATATGCTTTATCAAAAGGCAAATACTATGGGGGAAAGTACATAGAAGCATTTATAAAAACAAAAAACAAACAACCAATAAACATTTTAGGAATAGCAATTAGCGTAAAAATAGCAAAAGCAGTAAAAAGAAACCACATAAAAAGGCTAATAAGAGAAAGCTACAGAAAACAAGAAGAAACAATAAAAACAGGAAATCAAATAGTATTCCTATGGAAGAAAAAAGTAGACATAAAAAATGCAACTTTCCAAAACATAAACCAAGACATAAAAACAATCTTTGATAAAGCCCAAATAATAGAGGAAAAGCTATGAAAAAATTACTTATATGGCTAATAAACATATATCAAAAACACATCTCAAAAGTCTTTGAAAGTAAAAATATTCATTGCAAATACTATCCAACCTGCTCAGAATATACAAAACAAGCAATCCAAAAATACGGAGCAGGGAAGGGAAGCATCAAAGGAATCTATAGAATTCTAAGATGCAATCCTTTTTCAAAAGGTGGATATGACCCACTAAAATAAACTTAGGAGGAACATTTATGTTTGAATTTTTTGCAAGTCTCTTTGGTTATCTATTATCGTTTTTATATAACATAATCAACAATTACGGAATTGCAATCATTTTATTCACAATAATCATAAAAATATTATTATTACCATTATCAATCAAACAACAAAAAACAATGAAAAAAAGCACAAAAATACAAGAAAAAATGAAAGCAATACAATTCAAATACAAAAACGATCCAGAAAAAATGAACCAAGAAATAATGGACTTGTACAAAAGAGAAAAAATGAGTCCATTTAGTGGATGTCTAACAGCAATAGTACAACTATTATTATTGCTATCAATATTCTACCTAGTAAAAAGCCCAATAACATATATGGAAAAAATACCATCAGAAGACATAAATAAATACATAACACAAATACAAGAAGAAGGAAAAGAAATAAGCAAAGTATATCCAGAAATTGACCTAATAAGAGAAAGCGAATGGTTAAAACAAAAAAATCCAGAAGACAACAATGTACAAAAACTAAATATCCAAATGAACCTATTAGGATTAGACCTAAGCAAAATACCACAACAAAACATGACAGACTATACAGTATACATTATACCAATTCTATACATAATATCATCATTCATATCAATAAGAATGACAACAGCAAAACAACAAAAAGAAAGTGAAAAACAAAAAGCAGTTATAGAAGTAGGAGAAAACCAAGAAGAACAAAAAGAAAACGAAATGGATGCAGTAATGCAAACAAACAAAATGATGTCTTGGATGATGCCAATAATGTCAATTTCAATAGCATTTGTAGCACCATTAGGATTAGCACTATATTGGTTAATGAGTAACATTCTAATGATTTTAGAAAAAATAATACTAGACAAATTCATTAAGCAAGACGAGGAGGAATAATCAATGGAAAAAACAATCATAGCAGAAGGAAAAACAACAAAAGAAGCAATTGAAAACGGCTTAAAACAACTAAATGTAACAAAAGACTGTGTAGACATTAAAGTATTAGAAAGCGAAGATAAAAGAAGTTTTTATAGTATATTAGCACCAAGAATCGTAAAAGTAGAAATAACAGTAAAAGAAGAAAGAACACCACAAGGAAAACAAAAAAGAGAAATACACTTAAGTCAGGAAGAAGAACAACAAGCAACAGAAAAGCTAGAAAAATTCCTAAAAGAATTTATAAAACAGCTACCAGAAGGAACAAAATACGAAATAACAAGCACAGAAAACTATATAAACGTAAACATTATAAGTGAAAATCTAGGATATTTAATAGGATATAGAGGAGAAACCCTATATGCACTACAAAATATACTATCAGCAATAGCAGGAAAAGGAATAGAAAAAAGAATAAAAGTTATCCTAGACATTGGAGGATATAAAGAAAAAAGAGAAAAAACATTAGAAGATTTAGCAAGCAAAGTTGCAAAAACAGTAATAAGAACAGGAAAACCAATAAAACTAGAACCAATGCAAGCATATGAAAGGAAAATAATACATAGCAAACTACAAAAAAATTCAAGAGTAGAAACCACAAGTATAGGGGAAGAGCCATACAGAAGAATTGTAGTTTCATTAAAAGAAAAATATTAAAATAAAAATCGGAGGTCAAAGGTCGGATTTTACAACTTTTTGTAAGTTCATCTTTGACTTTTTATTTTTCTAAAAAAATATATTAGCATAAAAGAAAGAAAAAGGAGAAAAAAAAGAAATGAGTACAATAGCATCAATTTCTACGGCGCCACGGAATAGGTGGAATAGGAATTATTAGAATGAGTGGAAAAGAAAGTTTTAATATTTTAAATAAAATATTCCAACCAAAAAACACAACAAAACAAATAAAAGGATACACAATAAAATACGGAAACATAGTAGACAATGGAGAAATAATAGACGAAGTATTAGTATCCTACTTTAAAGAACCAAAAAGCTATACAACAGAAAATATGTGTGAAATAAATTCGCATGGTGGAAATATAATAGTAAAAAAAATATTAGAACTATGTCTAAAAAATGGAGCAACACTTGCAGAACCAGGGGAATTCACAAAAAGAGCATTTTTAAATGGTAGAATTGACTTAGTCCAAGCAGAATCTGTAATAGATATTATTCATGCCAAATCTGAAAAAGAAGCAAAAACAGGAATAAAGCAACTAGAAGGAATATTATCAAAGCAAATAGCTCAAATTAAGCAAAACATATTAGATGTAATGGTAGGAATAGAAGTTGCAATAGATTATCCAGAATACGATGTAGAAGAAGTAACAACTAGCCAAATAGAAGAAATGTTAAACCAAGTAGAAGAAAAACTACACATACTAGAAAAAAGCTTTGACAACGGAAAAATAATAAAAGAAGGAATAAAAACAGCAATAATAGGAAAGCCAAACGCACGGAAAATCATCACTACTAAATGCCATATTAAAAGAAGATAGAGCCATTGTAACCCAATACGCAGGAACAACAAGAGATACAATAGAAGAATTTGTAAACATCAATGGAATACCATTAAAACTAATAGATACAGCAGGAATTAGACAAGCAAAAGATGAAGTAGAAAAGATAGGAATAGCAAAATCTAGGGAAATAGCAAAAGATGCAGATTTAATTATTGCCATATTTGATATAACACAAGAACTAACATCAGAAGATATAGAAATATTAGAACTAATGAAAGAGAAAAAATCAATTATACTACTAAATAAAACAGATTTAGAGGCACATTTACAAGAAAATGACCCAAGATTACAAAAATTAAATAGCAAAATTATAAAAATATCAGCCTTAAACTATCAAGGAATAGTGGAATTGCAAGAAGAAATAACAAAAATGTTTAACTTAAATGAAATCAATTTAGACAATGAAATAATAATCACAAACATAAGACATAAAAACTTAATAACAAAAGCTATCGAAAACGTAAGAAAAACTAAAGAAACAATAAACAAAAAAATGCCATTAGACATAATTGCAATTTTTATAAAAGATATTTTAGAAGATTTAGGAAATATCACAGGAGAAATTGTAAATGAAGATATAATAAATGAAATTTTTGCTAAATTCTGTTTAGGAAAATAAAGAAAAGATGTAGATAATTTTAAATTATGGTTCATGATGAAATAAGACAAAAAAGCACCCACGAAAACGAAAAATAAGACGATTTTAAATGAAAACAATATAATTCCACAAACAAAAAACAAAAACGCTATAAAAGCAAAATAAAGGCAAATAAAAGATAGCGAAGATTTTATAAAAATACATTTTAAACAATAAAATAATAAAAAAACAACAAGGATACATAAACAAACAAACTAATAAGTAAAGAAATACGAACAAGAACAAAAACAAATAAAATGCAGTAAAAAAGAGAAAAACAAAAGAAGGCAAACAAAAATAGCAAAAACTTAATAGTAAAAAAAGACCAAACAATTCTAAAAAACAATATTTCCTGTTTCACAGGGAAACATCGAAAAACAATCACAAAATGGTATTATGCAGTATCAAAAATCATTTTAAAATTTAGAAAGGAATGTGATAAAAAATGAACTACTTAGCAGGAGAATATGATGTAGCAGTTGTTGGAGCAGGACACGCAGGATGTGAAGCAGCTTTAGCATCAGCAAGACTTGGAATGAAAACACTAATATTTTCAATCAGCTTAGAAGCAATTGCAAATATGCCATGCAATCCACACATAGGTGGAAGCTCTAAAGGACATCTAGTAAGAGAAATAGATGCCCTTGGAGGAGAAATGGGAAAAAACATAGATGAAACAATGATACAAATAAAAATGCTAAACACATCAAAAGGACCAGCAGTACATTCATTAAGAGCACAAGCAGACAGAAAAAAATATCAAGCCCAAATGAAACACACATTAGAAATGCAAGAAAACTTAGAAGTAAAACAAGGAGAAATAGTAGATATACAAGTAGAAAATGGAAAAGTAACTTCAATAACAACAGATATAGGAGCAATATACAAAGTAAAAGCAGTAATATTAGCAACAGGAACATATCTGAAAGGAAAAATATTCATAGGAGAGTTTTCCAAGGAAAGTGGACCAGATGGAGTAGCAGCAGCAAACCAGCTATCAGAAACATTAAAAAGGATAGGAATAAACTTAGTCAGATTTAAAACAGGAACACCAGCTAGAATAAACAGAAGAAGCATAGACTTTAGCAAAATGGAAATACAAAAAGGAGACAATGGAATAGAAGCATTTTCATTTGAAAACGAACCAAAAGACTTCGAACAAGTAGATTGCTACTTAACATATACAAACGAAAAAACACATGAAATAATAAAACAAAACCTACATCGTTCACCATTATACGCAGGAATGATAGAAGGAACAGGCCCAAGATATTGTCCATCAATAGAAGACAAAGTAGTACGATTTAGTGACAAACCAAGACATCAGGCATTTGTTGAGCCAGTAGGAACAGACACTGAAGAAATGTACATACAAGGAATGAGTTCCTCATTGCCAGAAGATGTTCAAATTGCATTATATCATACAATACCAGGATTAGAAAAAGCAGAATTTACAAGACCAGCATATGCAATTGAATATGACTGTATAGACCCATCAAACTTAAAACTATCATTAGAATACAAAGGAATAGATGGACTATTCATGGCAGGACAAATAAATGGAACATCAGGATATGAAGAAGCAGCATGTCAAGGATTAATTGCAGGAATTAATAGTGTACAAAAAATAAAAGGAAAAGAGCCATTAATATTAGACAGAACGCAAGGATATATAGGAGTATTAATTGATGATATTGTTACAAAAGGAACAAACGAACCATACAGAATGATGACATCAAGAGCAGAATACCGTTTACTGCTAAGACAAGACAATGCAGATTTAAGATTAACAAAAATAGGACATGAAATAGGATTAATTTCAGATGAAAGATACAAAAAATTTGAACAAAAAAAGAAAAATATAGAAACAGAAATAGAAAGACTAAAAAACACTATTGTAAAACCAACAAAACAAGTAAACGAACTTCTAAAAAACAATGGGACAGCAGAACTATCAACAGGAACAAAAATGTCAGAACTACTTAAAAGAACAGAATTAAACTATGAAAAACTAGCTATTATAGATGAAACAAGACCTGAATTATCAAGACAAGAAAAAGAAGAAGTAGAAATCCAAATAAAATATGAAGGATATATAAAAATGCAAGAAGCACAAGTCGAAAAATTTAAAAAACTAGAAAGCAAAATTTTGCCTGAAAATATTGATTATGAAAAAATAAAAGGAATAAGCTTAGAAGGAAGACAAAAACTAAACAAATTAAAACCACATTCAATTGGACAAGCTTCAAGAATATCAGGAGTCTCACCAGCAGACATATCAGTATTATTAGTTTATTTACAACAAAATCCAGTTTAAAAAATAATGACAAAGTTTATAAGTTTTGATAGCTTGCCAGAATTATTATTCAATAAAAAATATAAACTTTGTCAAAAAAAAGGAGCAATTATGGAAAAACAAGAATTTAGCGAAATTATAAAAAAATACAGTGAAGAAATAGAGATTAAGTTGCAAGAAGAACAAATCGACAAATTTTATACATATATGGAATTACTATTAATATGGAATGAAAAAATAAACTTAACAGCAATAACAAATCCAAAAGAAATCATTTTAAAACATTTTATAGACTCAATAACAATTAGTAAACAAATAAAGAAAAATGCCAAAGTAATAGATGTAGGAACAGGAGCAGGATTTCCAGGAATACCACTAAAAATAATTAGAGAGGACATAGAACTAACATTATTAGATTCTCTAAATAAAAGAATAAACTTTTTAAAAGAAGTAACAGAAAAACTAAAACTATCAAAAACAGAAGCAGTACATGCAAGAGTAGAAGAATTTGGACAAAACAAAAAAAATAGGGAACAGTATGACTATGCCATATCAAGAGCAGTAGCAAACCTTGCAACACTTGAAGAATACCTAATACCATTAATTACTATAAATGGATACACTATTAGCATGAAAGGACCAGAAATAGAAGAAGAACTAGAACAAAGTAAAAAAAGTATTTCAGTTCTAGGTGGAAAAATAGAAAAAATAGAAAAATTTGAATTACCACAAAGTGATATAGGAAGAACTCTTGTAATAATAAAAAAAATAAAACAAACACCAGCAAAATACCCAAGAAAACCAGGAATGCCAGCAAAAGAACCTATAAAATAAAAGTGTTAATATTATAGGAAAATCTTTGATTTTTCTAATACTTCAAAAAAAGTCAATAAATTTCTTAAAATTCATTGACTTTTTTGCAATATTTTTATATCATATATAATATAAAAAACAGAAACTAAAACGTAAAAATAAACTAAAAATGGAGGCAATCAAATTGGGAAAAATAATAGCACTAGCAAACCAAAAAGGTGGAGTAGGAAAAACCACAACAACAGTAAACTTAGGAACAATACTAGCAAAAAAAGGAAAAAAAGTATTGTTAATAGATGCTGACCCACAAGGAAATGCCACAAGTGGACTAGGAGCAGAAAAAGAAGTAGAAACATCAACATATGACATATTAGTAAATGAAACTAGCATAGAAGAAACAATACAAAAAACAATGATAAAAAACCTAAAAATATGTCCCTCAAACATGAACCTAGCAGGAGCAGAAGTTGAACTAGTATCAATGATGTCAAGAGAACAAAGGCTAAAAGAAAAACTAGACGAAATAAAAGACAAATTTGACTACATATTAATAGACTGTCCACCATCATTAGGGCTAGTCACATTAAATGCATTCACAGCATCAGACAGTGTACTAATACCTGTACAATGTGAATACTTTGCATTAGAGGGATTAGGGCAACTATTAAACACAGTAAACCTAGTAAAAAAACATCTAAATAAAAACATACAAATAGAAGGAGCACTACTTACAATGTATGACATAAGAACAAACCTATCAAACCAAGTAGTAAAAGAAGTAAAAAAATACTTTGGAGAAAAAGTATACAAAACAGTAATACCAAGAAACGTAAGGCTAAGTGAAGCGCCAAGTTATGGAATGCCAATTACAGAATATGACCCAAAATCAAAAGGAGCAAAAAGTTATTTAAAATTTGCCAAAGAATTCTTATCAAAAAACAATGAAGAAGAAAAAAAGGCAAAACACATGTTATAAAAGCAAATATTTCAATTATTATAAAAATTAGGAGGATAAAAAATGGCAAAAATGACAGGATTAGGAAAAGGATTAGATGCATTATTTGGACCAGCACCAGAAGAAGAACAAATGCAAGAAAATGACACACTAAAAAATTTAAAAATAACAGAAGTAGAGCCAAACAAAGAACAAGCAAGAAAAAAATTCAACCAAGAAGCCCTAGAAGAATTAGCACAATCAATAAAAGAATATGGAATAATACAACCAATAGTTGTAACACAAAAAGATGGATATTACAGCATAATTGCTGGAGAAAGAAGATGGAGAGCATCTAAAATAGCAGGATTAAAAGAAATACCAGCAATAATAAGAGAAGACAACGAAAAAATCAACTCAGAAATATCACTAATAGAAAATATGCAAAGAGAAGACTTAAACCCAGTAGAAAAAGCAGCAGGAATAAAAACACTAATAAATGCTTACGGAATGTCACAAGAAGAAGTTGCAAAAAAATTAGGAAAAAGTAGAAGTACCATAGCAAATTGGGTTAGAGTACTAAACTTAGAACCACGAGTACTAGAAATGGCAAAAGAAGGAAAAATAACAGAAGGGCATTGTAAAGCACTACTTGCAATAACAGAACCAGAAAAACAATATCAAGCAGCAATACAGATGATAGAAAGAGGGTCAACAGTTAGGCAAATAGAAAAAAAAGCAAAAACAAAACAAACAAAAGAAGAACAACAAAAAAATCACATACTATATAAAAGTATAGAAGACAACTTCCAAAGTTTCTTTGGTTCAAAAGTAAAACTAGACCCAGGAAAAAGAAGAGGAAAAATAATTATAGAATACACATCAAATGATGACTTAGAGAGAATATTAGGACTAATAAATTAAAATAAAAAAATAAATTCATGCAAAAAGAAAAGAGGTAACAGGCATGGAAGATATAATGGAATTTATCAAAACAGAAACATTTTTGTTAATTTTGGTTGCCATAATGACATTATTGTTAATCGGATTTGTTGTTATGGTAACAAGATTTTCAAAATTAAACAAAAAATATAAAAATTTTATGCAAAAATTAGGTAATGGAAAAAACTTGGAAGAAGATTTAGAAACATATATGTATAAAGTAAATAAAGTCGAACAACAAAATGCCAAAATAGAAAATGAAATAAAAAATATGGACAAAAATATAACAAAATGCATACAAAAAGTTGGAATTGTAAGATACAATGCTTTTGAAAATACAGGAAGTAACTTGAGTTTTGCATTAGCTTTATTAGATAAAAACAATAGTGGAATAGTTTTAAATGGTATATTCTCAAGGGAAATGTCAAACATATATGCAAAACCAGTAGAAAATGGAAAATCAACATACATATTTTCAGAAGAAGAAACACAAGCATTACAAAAAGCAATGGAATAAAATCAGTTTCATTGTATATTAAGGAAAGTTCTCTGAACTTCCTATAATATAAAGCATTCCACATCAGTATAACAATGGATTTATACTCTCATTTATATGAAGAAGCAGATAGAGAAGTAGCAGAAATGTTTGACAATTTAATAAAAGTAAAATAACCGTTGACAAAATGGTTGACAAATTAAAAAAATCTAAAATTTACTATTGACAAACAGCAATAAAAATGCTAAGATATAGACTGTTGGAGGGACAAACTCTAACAAATGGAGAGGTGGTCGAGTTGGTTTATGGCACCAGTCTTGAAAATTGGCGTGCGTTTATAGCGTACCGTGGGTTCGAATCCCACCCTCTCCGCCAAAAAAAATATAAAAAGTTAGATGTAAAAATGTCTAACTTTTATATTATAAAAAATTTATAAATGTAGGTGTACCCAAGTGGTGAAGGGGGCAGTTTGCTAAACTGCTAGGTCGAGTAATCGGCGCGGAGGTTCGAACCCTCTCACCTACGCCAAAAAAAGGTGTTAGCAAGAAAAAAGCTAGCACCTTTAAAAATAAAAATTAGAAAAAGTTATTTAATACTCATAAATACAATATAGTACTTTACAGAAAAGTAATTTTGACTAAAATATAATAAAATGGTATAATTAAATAGAATATAAAATAATTAAACAGCAACCATAAGAAAGAAAATAACATTCAACAAAAAAAGTTGAAAAAAAGGGAAAAATCGTATATAATAAATAATAGAGAAACAAAGGAGGTAATGTAAAAATGATAAAAAGAAATATAAAAATAATCATTATCTTTATCTTATCTTTTTTATTAGTAACCCAAGTAAATGCAGCAATTTCAATGAAAGATATAAGAAGCAAATATAGTAATGACAAAAATGTAATAAACAAATTAACAGAAAAAGAAGTAAAAGAATGGCAAAAAGAAATAGAATCATGGTGTAAACTTATGGGGTCTGTAACAGGAGACCCATCAACCATTACATCAAATGCAATTACAAGCAGAGACAAAAAAGAAGTGCAATCAATTAGTGATGCATTACTACAAAGAAAACAAGACATACAATCAGAAAAAGATGAAAAAGAAAACGAAAAGAAAACAACAGAAGAAAAGAAAAAAGAAGACGAGGAATTAAAAAAATATGATATAAAAGAGATTTATGAATATTTAACAGACCATGGAGCAAAAAACATATCAGAAGATGTAAAAAAGAAATGGGAAAAAACCATAGAAGAAAGTAATGAATCAGAAGAGTACAAACAACAAGTAAAAGATGCTTTAGATGGAAAAACCATAGAAGAACAAAGAAAAAATGCAGATGCATCAAGCACATCTATTTATAAACAACCTGAATTAAATAAAAGCAAAACATCAGCAGGTAGTTTATCAGACCTAATAGCAGACGGAAAAAGCTTTCTATATAATGGAGATGAACTTCAATATGACGAATCAAGTTTACAAAACTTTTCAACAGCAATGTATAACATACTATTAGCAATAGCAGTTGCAATAGCCTTAATTGTAGGAGTAATTGTAGGAATAAAATATATGGTAGGAAGTGTAGAAGAAAAAGCAAACTACAAAGCAATGCTAATACCATATGTTGCTGGATGTGCAGTAGTATTTGGAGCATTTGGTATTTGGAAACTAGTAGTTACAATACTAGAAAGCATCTAAAAACAATCTTTGAGGAAAGAATGTGATAAAATGAAACAAATAAAAAAGAAAAAAATTAAAATAATAGTTTTAAGTCTAATAATATGTATACTTTCAATACAACCACAAGTTATGGCAGAAGATACAAGAATACAAGAATTTGAAAAATACGCACAAAGTCAACCAATGTCTTCTACATTTACAGACATGGTAGGAACTATATTAGGAGTAGTTCAGACAGTAGGGTCATTAATAGCAATTATAAGCTTAATTGTATTAGGAATAAAATACATGATGGGAAGTGTAGAAGAAAAAGCAGAATACAAAAAAACACTAATGCCATATTTTATTCGGAGCCATAATGGTATTTGGAATAAGCAATATTCTAAATGTAATATATAAAATGGCAATGGGAGCATTTTAAAAATAAAGTAGCGAAAAAAATAAAACTATTGCAAAAAAAGTTTTTTAATGTTATAATAAGTAATAGAAACAAGTTATTAATCTTCTAAAAGGAGAAATAAATAGAAAAAATAAAGGAGGAAAAAGCATGAATACAATGAAAAAATTATGGAAAAAACTAACCATGCTTGCAATTACAATATCAGGAATGATGTATTCAACACTATCTTTAGCAGCTGTTGAAGGTGTAGACCCTGGAAAATTTAGTACAAAAACAGGAACAGATGCAACAGAAGCTGTTGAAGGTTTTGGAAATAATATATTAGGTATTGTATCAACAGGAGCATCAGTATTAGCAGTTATTATCTTAATTGTATTAGGTATAAAATATATGATGGGTAGTGCAGAAGAAAAAGCAGAATACAAAAAAACATTACTTCCATATGCAATTGGTGCAATATTTGTATTTGGAGCAGGAGCAATTTGTAGTGTATTATTTGGAATGGCAAAAACAGATTGGATAGCAAAATAAAAAACGAAAAAGAAGCAATTTTTTTAAAGAATTGTTTCTTTTTTTTTACAAACATATTACAAAACAATTAAAATTATCTTTTTTACGCAAAAATGTTACTTTTTTTGCGTTTTTTTGTTATAATTATATATAAGGGAAAATAGACAAAAAGGAGGAATGGAGTTTGGGAACATATAATGTACCAAGAAATGTAAAAGGAGAGGGAAGAATCTTATACATATTTTCATACAAAGCACTAGTATATACAGCAGTTGGGATAGGAATAGGCCTTATCTTATATCTAATATTCAGTCTTATAGGACTAACATTTGTAGGTGTTATATTAATTGGAATATTTGGATTAATAGGTTTTAGCATTGCAACATTCAAAGTACCAGACACCAACCGTTCAGAATTCACGAAAAAAACAGGAGGAGAAAACATAGACGAAATAATAAAAAGAGGAATTAAATTTAAAATGCAAAAAAAGAAAATATATGTATATACACCAGAAGAAAAAATAGAAAACAAGGAGGAATCTAAAGATGAATAATGAAGATACAATCTCACAAATGTTATTAATAGTATTAGCAGTTATGATATGCATCTTTATAATATTAGTTACCATTTTTGTTGTACTAAAAACAAGAGAAAAAATAAAAGAAAAAAGCAACAACATAAGTGATAAAAAAAATAAAAAAAGTACAACAACGCAATCTACAGTAACATCATATAACAAACAATCAATAATGAACTTTATGGACTTTGAAAAAATAGAAGATAACATGATAGTACAAAAAAAAGGAAAAAAATATTTAATGGTAGTAGAATGTCAAGGAGTAAACTATGATTTAATGTCAAAAATGGAAAAAATAAGTGTAGAAGAAGGATTCCAACAATTTCTAAATACCTTGCGTCACCCAATACAAATATATATACAAACAAGAACAATAAGTTTAGAAAACAGTTTAGCAACATATAGAGAAAGAGTAAAACAAATAGAAGACAAATATGGACAAATGCAATATCAGTACAACCAAATGAGAGAATCAGGAGCATACTCAGTAGAAGATATGGACAAATACTTTTTTGAAATAACAAAAGAAAGAAACTTATTAGAATATGGAAAAGACTTAGTAAACAACACAGAAAAAATGAGCTTAAACAAAAACGTACTAAACAAAAAATATTACATAATAATCCCTTACTTTGTAGAAGAAGTAGGAAGCGAAAAATATGACAATGAAGAAATAAAAGGAATGGCATTTTCAGAACTTTATACAAAATCACAATCAATAATAAGAACATTATCATCATGCTCAGTAAGTGGAAAAATACTATCTTCAAAAGAATTAGTAGAACTTTTATATGTTGCATACAACAGAGACGAATCAGAAGCATATGGAATTGATAGAGCATTAAAAGCAGGATATGAAGATTTATACTCAACAGCATCAGATGTATTTGAAAAGAAAATAAAAGTATTAGATGAAGTAGTAGAAGAACGAGCAGTAGAACTTGCAAACCAAGCAATAGAAAAAGTAAAATCAAATCCAGAACAAATAGCAGCAGAAAAAGAAAAAAACCTAGAAATACTAGTTGAAAAAATGGCAGCAATAATATTAGATGAAAACAAAGAATATCTAGGAACAGATATAGCTGAAAAAGCAAAAGAAGAAATACAAAAATCAAAAGAGAAAGGAGAAAAGGCAAATGAAGAAAGCAAAAAAACAACAACTAGAGGAAGAAAGAAGACAACAGCAAAATAGAATGCAAGAAATAGGAACATTAAAAACAAAAACAATAAAAGAACTAATTGCACCATCAGGAATAGATGCCTCTAAAATAGACCATCTAGAAATTATCTCAAATGTAAAAAGATATGCTAGAAGCTTCTTCATTTCTACATTGCCACGTATGTGTACCTTTCCAGAATTATTTAGAGACCTATATTTCTTTGGAGACATAAATACATCTATATATATAACACCAATAGCAGAATCACGTTCACAAAATGAACTAAACAAAGTAATAAACGAACTAGAAACAGAAAGAATTGTAGCAGCAGACAAAGGAAACATCAACAGGGAAAGCACATTAAGTCAAAAAAGATTTGAGGCAGAAGAATTAAGAGACCAAATAGCAGCAGGATTTAATAGAATGTATGAAGCATCTGTAATAGCAACATTATTTACATATAATTTAGAAGACCTAGAAAGACTAACAAAACTGTTATCAACAGAAATGGCAAAATCCCTAGTTAATATAAAAAGTGCATGGGCAATACAAGAAGATGCATTTCAATCAAACTTACCATTAATGAATGACCAAATAAAAAAGACGCACTCATTTGATAGCCGTTCTATGGGAACAGTATTTCCATTCACTACATCAGAAGTTGGACACCCAACAGGAGTTCCACTAGGATTTAACAAACAAACAGGAACACCAATACTATTTGACAATTTCCATTCATCTTTAACAAACTACAATATGGTTATATTTGCAAAATCTGGTGCAGGTAAATCTGTTACAATGAAAACATTAATCTCACGTTCTTCTGTATTAATGGGAATAGAAAGTTTAGCATTAGATGCTGAAGGAGAATACACAATAGTTGCAGAAAGTCTAGGAGGAATTAATGTAGTACTAAGTCCAACATCAACAACAGTAATAAACTTATTTGATATTGAACCAGAGATTGTAAAAGATGCAATTACTGGACGTGAAAGAACAGTTTTAAATGTAGAAAATAAAGTAGAAGATGTTACGCAGGCTTTACTTACAATGGCAAGAGGAAGTACAAGAAGTACAGATGTAAATGAATTAACAAAACAGGTAATTGCTGAGTCCGTAGCAGAAGAATATGCAAGTATAGGAATTACAAGCAATCCAAATAGCTTATATCAAACAGGAGATAAAGTTAGTACAGGAGATAAACTTTACAAAGACAAAAAAGAAATGCCAACAATAGGAACATGGTATCACAGAATTGAAAGAAAAGCACAAGACAACAAAAACCAAGACTACCAATTCCACTATAGTTATTTACTAAAAGTTATGAAACAATATATTAGGGAATATAATGGTCAAATGGCTTACTTTGATGGACAATCAACATTCGAGTTATTAGAAGGAGCACCTTTTATAAACTTAGACATTTCACAACTTGAGGAAAGGTTTGCAAGACCACTAGCACAGCAAATTCTTCTTTCTTGGATTTGGGAAAAATATGTAAAGAAGAATAGTGAAGAAAGAAAAAAAGCAATAAAGAAAATGTTTTTAGTAGAAGAAGCATGGATGTTATTACCATATCCAGAAGCAGTAGACTTCTTAAATACTATGGCAAGACGTGCCAGAAAAAGAAATGTTTCATTGGCAATTGTTTCACAAAGATTTCAAGACTTTTATGAAAAACCAGAAGCACAAGCAGTTTTGACATCATCAGATACAAAGCTATTTCTAGCACAAGATAAATCTGAAATAGAGTACTTAAAGACAGTATTCAAATTAAGTGAGGGAGAATCAAGGTTTTTAATAACATGCTTAAAAGGAGAGGGGTTATTAAAAGTAGGAGGAGATACAGCTATCTTACAAATAACACCAACAGCAAAAGAATTTGAGTTTGTAGAAACTAACTTAAATAAACTAGTAAAATCGAGAAAGAGGACATAAAACAAGGAGGAGAAAATGAAATTTTTCACTAAAAAAACTACGGTACGAAAGATAATAGTAGTATGTATTATTTTATTGTTAGTGAATTTTAGTTTAGTACCATATGCATCCTATGCTGCTGAAGATGATGACTGGATTATTGGAGGAGCATTAGCAAAAGAAGTAATGAAACTACTACAATGGTTTGGAGACGTAATAATGGGAATGCTAAATAACTTTATGCTAGGTGCCAATACAGGTTTTGGAGGATTTGGTTCGGCAATGTTACCCAAAGATGATAACCCCAATTTAGAAAATCCAGAATCGTGGCTTTATGCAGAGGGAAAACCAGTAGACTATAAATTTGAAGCAGATGAAATTGATACTAGCCGTTTAGGATTATCATCTAAATATGAAATTCCCAACATGCTATATGCACCAGAAAACATTTTTTCTAATAACATAGCTGCATTAGATGTTAACTTTTTAAGACCTAATACATACTCTTCTGTTTATGGAGGAGGAGATGATAAATTTAGTGATGCAGCATCAGAAGCTTCAGAATCAGGGGCTACAAAAATAAGAGATACAGTAGCTAATTGGTACAAGTCTTTTCGTAACATTGCAGTTGTAGCATTATTATCAATATTAATCTATCTAGGAATTAGAATATTAATAGGTTCAACAGCAGAAGATAAGGCAAAATATAAAGAAGCTATAAAAGACTGGGTAGTTGCATTATGTTTAGTATTTTTCATGCAATTTATTATGTCAGCAACTCTAATGGTATGTGACCAGATTACAGGATTATTTAGTAAAGAAATTAACGAAGGATATGTAGTACAAGTAGGAGATGACGCACCTTTTAAAACAAACCTAATGGGACTTGTTCGTTTCAGAGCACAATCTAAAAAAGTTGGAGAAGTTGCAGCATACACTATAATTTATGGTATTTTAGTTGTTTATACATGTACATTTACATTTATGTATTATAAAAGGTTATTATATATGGCATTTTTTACAATGATATCACCACTAGTTGCAGTAACTTATCCAATTGACCGTTATGGAGACCGGAAAAGCACAAGCTTTAAATATGGTACTAAGAGAATACGTAGAAAATGCTGCTATGCAACCAGTTCACTTAATTGTATATAGAGCATTAATTACTCCTGCAATAGCTGGAGATAACCCTATTTATTCAATAGTAGCAATTGGATTTGTTATTCCAGCATATAATTGGTTTGCTAAAATACTGGATGGTGGAAGAGCAGAAACAGCCAAAGGAGGAAAACCTTCTGCTGCTGGTGCAGCCTTAGCAATGTCAGGTTTGCAAGCATTAAGTAAAATAGGAGCAGGTGGAAGTAAGGCAGCTAATGCAAAGAAAGGTTCTAATGATAGTGACGATTCAGATGACACTATTTTCATGCCAAAAGATGAAGATGGAGAATTAACAACTTTTGGAGGAAATAAACCAGAAGAAATTGGTGATGATGAAGATAATAATGGAGATTTATCATTAGGAGGAATAGGAACAAATAACGGAGACCCAAATGGTGGTGGATCATTAGGTGGTGGTTCAAATGAACCAGAAAATGATTATAATTTTAATGAATATGAACAAGCAGAAATTGAAAAACGAATGAGGCAGGATAGACTTAATGCAACGAGAGAAGACATAAATAATGCAGGTGGAGAGGCTGAATTTGAAAGACAAAATAGAGCTAAGCATCAGGCTGAAATAGAAAAAAATAGACAAAATGGAAAATATGTTTCAAGACCTGGAGCTAAAAGAAGAATTGCAGGAAGAGCGCTAAAAGCTACAGGAAAAATGGCATTAAAAGGTTCTATATTTGCAGCGAAGAAAGGAACTCAATTAGGACTTGCAGGAATGGGAGCAGTAACAGCAGGAGTTATTTCTATTGGAACTGGGCAACCAGAAAAGTTAGTAACAAATATGATGGCAGGAGCAGTAGCTGGAAACATTTTAGGAAAAAATGCACCTGGAGCAATAGGTAGTTTGGCAACTGGAATATCTAAATCAGCAGAAAATACTGTTAATAATATGCAAAACGCAATAAATGAGGAAACATATGGATATAGTGCTGCAAGAGAAATGAAAAGACAAAAACAAATCGAAAAGGCAAGAAAAGATTTTTATAAAAACTCAAGTCAAATTAGAAAATGCAGAAGTATGGCATCTGAAATTCCTAATTATTCAGGAAAACTAAAAGATGTACAAGATGCAGTATTTGATATGAAAGCAGCAGGAATTACAGATGATAAATTAATTACAAATACACTAAAAGCAGAATATAAACGTGATGGAGAATTAAATGGTAAAAATCATAAAAAATTTGTAGACGCTGCGGCATTCTCACATCAAAATGGAATTGGATATAAAGACATAGCAGAAAGCAAGAGTCGTGAAAAAGTAGAAACAATGATACAAGGAAAAGTAAGTGGTGATAAGGCACAAGGAGAAGCAGAACGCACGATTTCAGAAATTTTTGGAGCAGAAAGTATATATGAGCAACATGGAAAATTGGGAAAAGCTTCAAAGCAACCACAATCACAGCCAAAATCAACAGGAAAAAGTGGAAGACCACGCAACAATCCAAATCAACAAGATGGACAACAAAACGGACAGTCTTAAAATAGAAAGGAAATAAAAGATGCATAATTTATTACGATATTATAGACAAAATCGTATGAAAGTGTGGATAATTATATTTGCAGTTATATTTGCATTTGCAATTCTTAAAGTTATACAAATGCAAGCAGAAGAAACAAAGGAAAAGAGAATAAAAGAACAAGAAGAAACAACGGATAACGTTGTTTCTTATCAAAATGAGAGTGAAACAATAATCTCAAAAGGAAATGTGTCAGAGACTTATAAAGATGATTTTGGGGAAATAATAGATGAATTCTATACATTCTGTATAAATCATGAGCCAGAAAAAGCATATGAACTATTAGCATCAGACACAAAAAAAGTATTATATCCAACACAAAAAGAATTTGAAAGCTTATACTATCAAGACAAATTCGAAGGAAACAAACAATACTCTTTTCAATCTTGGTCAAAATCAAGCAATGATATTTACATTTACAAAGTAAAAATATTTGATAACATGTTAGAAAGTGGTAAGAAAAATGACCAATACATAGAAGATTACATAACAATAGTTCCATATAAAGATAACTATTTACTAAACATTAATGGATATATTGGAAGAGAACAGATTAATAAAAAAGGAGAAATTGAACCAATAACAGCAACAATTTCTGTTTGTGACAATTATATGGAATATCAAAATTATACAATTCGTTTGAAAAATAATACTGACCAAACAATAATATTAGACACAAAACAAAAATCTAAAAGTATGTATGTAACAGATGACAAAAATAATAAATTCGAACCCATTATTTATGAAAATGCAGAAGACGATTTTATTTTAGAACCACAAGAAGCAAAAACGATACAAATAAAATTCAATGTGGCATATCGACAAAACCTTAACATAACATCTGTGAATTTTACAGACATCGTAAAAGAAGGAGACGAAAACGAAACCTATTCTTTAAAAATTGAGAGGTGAGATTAAGATATGCATCCAATTAAAAAGATAAAAAAAATAATAAAAGGATTTGGAACAACACTAATTAGTTTTCCAATAATATTAGGAGTACTTTTACCAACACTTTTAGTAACAGTTATGTTTGACTGGTTAGGAGAAATGATACATGCAGAAAATCAGCCAAAAATGATAAATGAAATATTGGAGGTAGAAGATTTAGACGAATTAGTAGAAATTAAAAAATCACCAGATGGAAGTGGATATTATTTAGATTTTGTAGAAGGAATAGACGCAAAATTAAAGAAAATTATAGAAAAATCTAATTATGATATGACATCAGGAGTACATACATTACCAGATGACACAGAATTCTTAAAAAATATCTTTAAGGCAGAAATAGTTACAAAATACCCAGATTTAGGAGGAAACATACCAGAAGGTAGTTCAGGATTCCAAGGTGCAACAACATTAAGAAGAGTAACACCAAATAAAAAAATGGGAGATATTAATGACAATCCAGGAAAAGGTGAAGTAACAAAACAAGAAGATGATGTTATTTATGAACCATCAGATGACACAAAAGAGGGATTAGTTAAATCATGGGAAGAAGGACAAAAGTTAACAATACTTGGAGAAGCAACAGTTTATGAACAAGCAGAATCGAAATTGAACCCAGATAAAGATACAGGAAAATGGGATAAAAAACATAAAGTATCAGAAAATGGAAATGAGTTACTAAATGAATATGAAACAATTGAACAAGGGACATCTGTCACTTACACAGGAACATATAAAAAAGCAACAAATCCACTAACAAAAGAAGTAGTTATTTATGTAGAAATTGAACATAAAGAAGAAAAGAAATTCGTTAGGGCAGAAAATGTAAAAGCAACTGGAACAACTGAGAAAAAAGAAAAAGAGGATGACACAAAAGTTTCAAAAACAAGAAAAGAAAGAACTATTACATCAAGAGCAGATGATGACAAAGCAGAATATGCAGGAAAAGATAAAGATGAAGAATATGTAATAGCAATTGCAGCAGGACACAATAATTCAGATGATACAGGAGCAAGAAGTCCAGATGGAACACTAAAAGAAGAAGAACTTACCATAAGAACAGCAGAAAAAGTTGAGCAACTATTAAAAAAATATAAAAACATTAAAGTAGTTCAAGTAGGAAGTACATCAGCTAATCCATCAGGAATAACTGTTGGAGATAGAACAAGACTTGCAAAAGATGCAAATCCAGACTTATGTATACAAATACATTATGATGCAGGAGGAGGTAGTGGTGTACAAGCAATTTATAAAGCAGGGGATGGAATATCACAACAACTTGCTGAGTTTTTATCAGATGGAATGGCAAGTTCAATGGGATTACCTAACAAAGGAGCAGGTTCAGATGTAGAAAGAACAGCAATTGGAAATTTGGGTATAATTGAAAATGCTGCTACATCAGGTTTTCCATCTGTTGTAACAGAAGGTGGTTTTCTTGATGGAGAGCCAGATTCAACAATGCTTCGAGGAGATGGTACAGACAAATGTGCACAAGGAATTGTAAATGGTATTTTAGAATATTTAAAAGCAGACCATTCAGGATATACAGCAACTAATGTTGATGACAATAAAACACAAACATTAATCGAATCTAAAATAATGAATTTGAAATATGTATCAAAAGAAGAATTTGAAGAGTTAATTAACAGTGGTAATGCAGAAGCATTAAAAAAATATACAATAGATGAAGAGGGAAAGATTATAATTGCAACATGGAATTCAGGAGCAGGTGGACAAACTCAAATAAAAGAAAATACATCTAAAATAGATTTAAAAACAGCATTAAAAAATTACACAATGCCATATGAATACCTATTATATCTTTACATAAATACTAATGAAAGAAATTTCTCAGAAAAACTAGCAGAAGCAGTAATGGATACAGAAATTATAGTAGCAATCCAAGACAATGTTACAACAACACAAAATACAACAACAACATCACAAAAAACAGATATGGAAAATGGAGCATCTAGTGGTTGGAGTCAAAAAGGAACAACAACACAAACAACAGAAAATTGTACAACCAAAATAGAAATTACATATGCAGATGCATGGTGTGTTAAATATGCAAAAGAAAATAATACATACAGTGATGAAGAATTAGGATGGCAACAAGGAGAAACAGAAAAAATTATTAACATAAAAGGAAAAGTAGATGAAACAGAAAGTACATCTATAGGTGAAAATATTGTAGATAGTGGAGTAATAACAGATATAGATGAAAAAGGTAATAAAATCAGAGAAAATTATACAACATATCAACAAACTGCGACAACTACAAGAAGGCTAAACATAAAATATGAAGATGGTAAAGGTAAAGTAGAGGAAAATTCAAACAAATTTGTTAAAATTTATCAAGAAACAAAAGCATATGTATATGTTAGAGATTATTATTTATTTGATATTTTAGAAAAAAATGAAAGAACAGCAAATATGGTTGATTTAACAAAATACCTAATATGGAAAGCAACAGGAATAGGATATGGTGTGTATGAATACAAATTTTCAGAATATGATATAAAAGGATTTGCTGGTGCACTAGGAGGAATTTATGGAGGAACAATACAAGAAAAAGTTTGGGTAGCAGTTATAAATGCAGGATATAGCAAAGAAGCAGCAGCAGGAGTATTAGGAAACATTGAAGCAGAATCAGGATTTAATGCAGGAATTATAGAAGGTGGAACAGGAATAGGAATAGGTTTATGTCAATGGTCTTTTGAAAGAAGAACAGCATTAGAACAATATGCAGCATCTAAAGGAAAAGAATGGACTGATGAAAATATCCAAATTCAATTTTTAATAGGTGAAATGACACCAGGAGGAGGAGCAGATGGATTTGCAACTTATGCATTAACAAGCTATGGAGGATATTCATTAAATGATTGGGAAAATGCTTCTACACCAGAAGATGCAGCAGTTGCATTTTGTTGGATATTCGAAAAACCAGGAATTCCAAGAATGGAAGAAAGAACAGCTGCTGCTAGAAAATATTATGATATGTTTAAAGACAGAGAATTATCATCATTTAAAGGTGGAGGAAGTTCAGATGATATTATACAAACAGCAAGAGCAGTATTACAAGAAATGATAGACAAAGGTAACACATATGGTCCACAAACATGGGGGGACATAAAAAAGACATCTGAATCAGATACACAATATGTATGTGCTACATATGTTGCAGTAGTTTTATATAGAGCAGGAGCTTTAACAGAGGACCAAATAAATGCATATAATTATCACTTTACAGGAGCAGGAGGTTTCCCAGATATGTTACCAGCTGCTGGATGGGTACAAGTAGACCCGTCTGAAGCACAACCAGGAGATGTTGTAAATGCTTATGGATATCACGTAATGATTTACGCAGGGGGAAATGGTGTTTATGATGAAGCTTGTGCACAACAAAATCACACAATTGAGCCAAGTGGTAATTGGAATTATTATGCAAATTGGCCAGGAATACAAGTATTTAGAAGACCGTAATTTAAAAGGAGGTCACATATGAAAGAAACAAAAAAATTAAAATATTTAATCATATTTAGTCTTGTAATAATAATAGCAATAATTATTGCTATTATTATGCTAAAAGTAAAAAACAAAGAAGAGCAAAAAATGTTATTCACACCACAAGACAAAGAAGGAATAGAATATCAACAAAGTATAGAATTAGAAAGATATGAATTCAATTATGTAACTAATGCAATCCAAGCATATATAGATTATGCAAACAAAAACAACTCATCATATTATGGAAGTAGTGGAAAAGTAATAGAAGAAAATGAAATTTTATATGAACTATTAAGTGACAATTATATAAAAAACAATAATATAACAACAAAAAATATAGAAGAAAAAATAAAAAAATATGAAGAAAAAATGGTTTTTATACCAATACATATTAAAAGGATAAAAAGAGAAGACATAAGCATATTTATTGCAGAAGGAATTGTTGAAAACCTAAATTATGAAAAAACATCTGTTGAAAGATATATTGTTTACATAGAACCATCTACAATGTTGTTTGCAATAGAACCAAGCAAAGAAAAATATGAAAACTTAGAAAACAATATACAACAAATAGAAAAAATAGAAGAAAAACAATACAACAAAATAAAATCAGTACAAGTAAACTTAGAAAATATATCTAATAAATACTATGTAGACTTCAAACGATTATGTTTGTCGTTACCAGAAGTTGCATATCAATATTTAGACAAAGAATATAAAGAAGCAAGATTTGGAAACTTAGAAAACTTCAAACAATATATAGAAAAAAATAAAGATGACATAAAAAAATATGCTTTTAACAAATACCAATCAAATATGTATGAAGATTACATAGAATACATTTGCTTAGACCAATACCAAAATTATTACATATTTAAAGAAAACAAAATACTAGACTACACAGTAAAATTAGATACATATACAATAATAACAGAAAAATTCAAACAAGAATATGACAAATCAAAAGATCAAAACAAAGTAATAATGAATGCTGACAAATGGATACAAATGTTAAACAATAGAGATTACACAGCAGCATATAATGTATTAGACCAAAACTTTAGAAACAACAAATTTGGAACAGTTGAGCAATTTGAAAACTATATGAGAGAAAATTATCCTTTACATTATAAATCACAATACAGTGATTTTACAGAAGAAAGAGGAACATACACTTTAGACATTTCTTTAAGTGACATAACAGGAGAAGACAAAAATGAAAAACAAATAACTCTAATAATGCAACTAAAAGAAAATTACGAATTTGTAATGTCATTTGATGTGACACAGTAGGGACAGGTCTCGTTTGTGTCAGGATTATTGTCGAAAAAAATAGGATTTTGGAATAGCTCCAAAATCCTATTTTTGGCAATTGTGTTTGAGGTATTTTAGGACTGGAGAAAAATACATCATTTTGATAATATAGGAAAGTTCTTTGA
Organism: Clostridia bacterium; assembly: GCA_022794095.1. Classification (GTDB taxonomy): domain Bacteria; phylum Bacillota; class Clostridia; order TANB77; family CAG-508; genus CAG-269. The sequence continues at coordinate 14,731 of JAAWEC010000100.1, read as the reverse complement.
ACTTCCTATAATATCAAGCGTTCCACAGAAAATTGTTTTGCAATTTTCGAGGGAGAACAAAGACGAGGCATGAAAAGTTATCTAAAAGGTCATAAAATCTTAATCATGCCTCTTTTGTTCTTTTTGATTGATTTAGTTAAGTATGTTTCGAATGAAGTGTACGAGTTCATTCTCATTATATAAATTCCAAAAATAACTTTTCACAAAAGGAATCTGATAAATGAAAAACAAAATTAGTATAGTAATTGCCAGTGCAATAAATCCATTTATGTAATCTTTAAAACTCTTTTTATAGCGAATTTTATAACCACGATTTTTCAAATCTTGAATATAAGCATCATGGTAAGCCTTTTGTCTAGCATATTGTAGTTGTTCTTGATAAGCTAATTCCTGTTCATGTTTTAATTGTTCTGCTACCTGCTTATTATATTGCTGTTGCTTTTGTATAATCTCTTGTCTACGAAGAAGCTCATCTTTAGAAATATTTGAAGTATATGTATTTTGATAATCATTAGAATTATTTGAATTATTTTGTTGTTGAAACTTTTGATTATTTTCTAATTCCTCTTTTTCTTTTAATAAATTATCATAATTATTCTTTTTCTCTGAATTTGACAAAACGTCATATGCCTCATTAATTTCTTTTAAAATTTCTTCTGCTTCTTTTTTATCTTTTTCTTTTTGCAAATCTGGATGATATTTTTTTGCTAAAACTTTATAAGCTTTTTCTATAATTTCAGGAGAAGCATTTTTATTAACTTGTAAAATATCATAATAGTTTTTTTCCATTTTTAATCCTTTCAAAAATACTATATCATAAAACCAAGCACGTTTCAACATATTTATTCATAAAATGTGATATATGTTAGGAGGAGTTTATGGAAGAAAAGAAAGGCTTATGTTTAGCAGGTGGAGGAGTAAAAGGAGCTGCACACATTGGTGCAATAAAAGCACTGGAAGAGAGTAACATAAAATTTGAATATGTAGGAGGAACATCATCACGGAAGCATAGTAGCATGTCTTTATGCAATGGGATTTAATGCAGATGAGATGTATAAAATATTCAAAAAATACTGTAAAAAAATAAAATATGTTGACATTTTGAATATTTTTAAATTAATAATTGGGCTTATTTTTACAGGACGAATTGTAATAGAGGGATTGAATAGTGGAAAACAAATTGAAAAATTAATAGACAAAATAGCAAAAACAAAAAATATTATAACAATATCAGACATTAAAATGCCATTAGCAATTCCAAGTGTCGATTTATGTAACGGTACTGTTTATTGCTTTACATCATGTGAATTTAGAGAAATTTCAAATAAAACAATATTTGTAAATGATATTGAAATTGGAAAAGCTGTAAGAGCAAGTTGTAGTTATCCAGTTGTTTTTTCTCCATGTCCTTATAAAAAAACTAAATTAATTGATGGTGGAATTCGAGAAAATGTGCCATGGAAAGAATTAAAAGAACTAGGTGCTAAAAATGTTCTTAGTATAATGTTTGATGATGAAGTGGACTTAAATTGCGATAGAAATCTAGTGGAAGTGGCAGGTCGTTCAATTGGACTTTTATGTAAAGAATTGTCAAATTATGAGATGGAAGGGGCAGATGAAGTCTTAAAAATAAAAAGTGAAAAGGTTGGATTATTAGATATGAAAAAGATTGACGAATTGTATCAGTTGGGGTATGAGCAAATGAAAAAGTATTTGAAAGATAAATTTTAAATACAGAATTAAAAGATTTAGAAAATCAAATTAGAGAAATAAAAGTAAAAGACTAGGTTTTAGAACCTAGCCTTTTATATTATGAAATGCTTTCTTCTTCTTTTTTCTCCAAACTTTCCTCCAAGCCCTCATTCTCCAAAGCCCTTTTCCTATTTTGTTTAGCCTGCAAATTATCTTTTGCAACAGTCATAAGAAGTTTAATCCTATTAGTCTGATTAGCCTCACTAGCACCTGGGTCATAATCAACAGGAGAGATATTTGCCTCAGGGAACTTCTCTCGAATAGTCTTAATAACACCCTTACCAACAACATGATTAGGCAAACAAGCAAAAGGTTGAACACAAACAATATTTGGAATATCATTTTCAATATACTCAATCATCTCAGCTGTCAAAAACCAACCCTCACCAGTTTGATTCCCAATAGACAACACATCTTTAACCTTTTCTTCCAAATGCCAAATATCACAAGGTGGCAAATAACCCTTTTTAGAATTAGAAAGAGCAATCTTAACATCTTTTTCAAGAATATCAATCAACTTAATTGCAGCTTTCATAATCTTAGAAGAAGTTTTATTAGTATTAAGTAAACTATTAAAAGTAATTTTGTGTGTACACATAAATTTAGCAAATCCCATAAAATCAGGTAAAATAACCTCAGCCCCCTCTTTTTCTAAAAGGTCTGCAACATAGTTATTACCAAATGGATGATACTTAATCAAAACTTCACCAACAATACCAACACGAGGTTTTTCAATTGATGTATCTAATTCGATTTTTTCAAAATCATTTACAATGTCATAAATACTTTGTTTAAACTCCTTATTATTAGACTTTTCTAATAATAGTTTACATTTTTCTAGCCAAGTATCAAAAAGTTTTTGTGTTTCACCTTTATGTACTTCATAAGCTCTATTCTTTGTAAGCATTTTTTGTAATAAATCTGCATAAACCAACATTTTAAGCAACTTTTCCATTAAAGGAACAGTAAGCTTAAATCCAGGCATTTTTTCCATACCAACAATATTAAAAGAAATAACAGGCACATTCTCAAAACCGGCATCTTTTAAAGCTTTACGTATAAAACCAATGTAATTTGTAGCTCTACAACCACCACCAGTTTGTGACATAATTAAAGCAGTTTTATTTAAGTCATATTTGCCAGACTGTAAAGCTTCAATCATTTGCCCAGTAACCAAGATTGATGGGTAACAAGCATCATTGTTTACATATTTTAGACCAGTTTCGACAGTATTTTGAGTACATTCACGTAGCAATTCTACATTATATCCAGAAGAACGAACAGCAGCTTCTAATAATTCAAAATGAATAGGTGCCATTTGTGGAATTAGAATTGTGTAATCTTTCTTCATTTCTTTAGTAAAAATCTTTTTCTTAATGCCATAATCACCATTTTGGTTTTCTGTAAACTTTTCTTGCTCACGTTTCTTCATACTAGCTAAAAGTGAACGAATACGAATACGTACAGCTCCTAAATTATTAACTTCATCTATCTTAATTAAAGTATACATCTTACCAAAACTTGTTAAAATTTCTTCAACTTGATCTGTTGTAACAGCATCTACACCACAGCCAAAAGAATTTAATTGAACAAGTTCTAAACAATCATGTTTACCAACAAAATCTGCTGCTGCATACAATCTTGCGTGATATACCCATTGGTCTACAACACGGATAGGTCTTTTTGCCTCTGTTTTATCGCAAATGCTATCTTCTGTTAAAACACTAAGCCCCAAAGATGTAATTAAAGTATCAATTCCGTGATTTATTTCTGGGTCAACATGATATGGTCTACCTGCTAAAACAATACCTTTTAAATTATTTTCCTCTAAATAACGTACAGTTTTGGCCCCTTTATCTCTAATATCTTTTTTGCATTTTTGATATTCATATTCAGCTTTTTCAGCAGCTTTTAAGAGTTCTGCTTTTGTAAAATGATATTCTTCAAATTCTTTTAATTCCATTATTTTCTTAACTAAGTTCTTCTTTTCAAATGGCAAAAATGGATTTATAAACTTTATGTTATCATTTTTTAGTCCTTCAACATTATTTTTAAGTACTTCAGAATAAGAAATTACAATAGGGCAGTTATAGTGATTATCTGCTTTTTCGTATTCTTTTCTTGAATATGGTATACAAGGATAAAATATTGTTGTAATTCCTTGTTCTATTAAGCTTTCGATATGACCATGAGAAAGTTTTGCTGGGTAGCAAACAGATTCAGATGGCATTGATTCCATTCCTTTTTCATATGTTTTACGTGTACTTTTCTCAGAAAGAATAACACGAAAACCTAAAGATGTTAGAAAAGTGAACCAAAATGGATAATCTTCATACATATTTAAAACTCTTGGAATACCTATAATTCCTCTTGGTGCAGAATGCTCCTCTAATGGTTTATAATTAAAAATTCTATCTTGTTTGTATTGGATAAGGTTTGGCAATTCTTGTGTTTTAGTAACCATGCCACTACCTTTTTCACAACGATTTCCAGATACATGAATTTGTCCATTGCTGAACTTGTTAATAGTTAATTTACAATGATTTTCACAATTATTACAACGAGCATGTGTTATGTTTATCTTTAAATTATCTATCTCATTTTCCTTTAAAATAGTAGACTTGTATTCCATATCCAAATTAGCTTCATATTGTTCTTTTGATAAAAGTGCCATACCATATGCACCCATAAGACCAGAAATATCAGGTCGTACAACATTTTTGCCAACAATCAATTCAAAAGCACGTAAAACTGCATCATTATAAAAAGTTCCACCTTGAACAACAATATGTTTACCAAGAGTTTCAACATCTCTTACCTTCATAACTTTTTGAATTGCATTTTTAATAACTGAATAAGAAAGTCCACTTGAAATGTCTCCAACCAAATACCCTTCTTTTTGTGCTTGTTTAATTTTAGAGTTCATAAAAACAGTACATCTTGAACCTAAGTCAACAGGTCTTTTAGACTTGATAGCTTCTTCAACAAATTGTGAAATCTCTAGGTTTAAGCTTTTTGCAAATGTTTCAATAAAAGAACCACAACCAGAAGAACAAGCTTCATTTAACATTATGTTATCAATTGAGCCATTTTTCATGCGAATATACTTCATATCTTGACCACCAATATCTACAATTGCTGTAACATTAGGCTCAAAAGTTTTGGCAGCAGTATAATGTGCAATAGTTTCAATTTCATTTAAATCAACATTTAAAGCAGTTTGAATTAGCTTTTCACCATATCCTGTGACACCACTGTATCTTAAAACTGCTTTTTCAGGCAAAACTTTATATAAATCCTTTAACATATTCATAACACTTTGTAAAGGATTTCCTTCATTGTTACCATAAAGAGAATATAAAAGTTTTCCATCTTTATCAATCAAAACCAATTTAGTAGTAGTAGAACCAGCATCAATACCAAGATAGCAATCACCCTCATAACCGTCTAATTGAGCCTTTTCAACCTTTGCATTATTATGTCGATTTTTGAAATCTTGATACTCATTCTCATTTTTAAATAAAGGTTCTAAAGGATGTGTAGTATTATCATGTGAATTTTTCAAATTAACAATTTTGGCTTCCAATTCATTAGTAGTAATTTCATCAGAATTAAAAGAATCCAAAGCAGCGCCTTTTGCAACCAAAAGATGAGCCTCATCAGGAACAATGATTTCATCATCTTTTAAATTAAGAGTCTCAATAAACCTTGTCCTAAGTTCAGACAAATAATTAAGAGGACCTCCCAAAAAAGCAACATTCCCACGAATAGGTCTACCACAAGCCAAACCACTAATAGTTTGATTAACAACAGCCTGAAAAATAGAAGCAGCAATATCTTCCCTAGCAGCCCCCTCATTAATCAAAGGTTGAATATCAGTTTTAGCAAAAACCCCACAACGAGAAGCAATAGGATAAATAGTAGAAAAACCCTTAGCCAATTCATTCAAACCAGCAGTATCCGTATGAAGCAAAGAAGCCATCTGATCCAAAAATGCACCAGTACCACCAGCACAAGTCCCATTCATACGTTGCTCAATAGACTGGTCAAAATAAATAATCTTAGCATCCTCACCTCCAAGCTCAATAACAACATCAGTCTTCGGAATATACCTCTCCACTGCACGTTTACAAGAAACCACCTCTTGAATAAAACTAACGCCCAAAAACTTAGCAGCAGACATAGCCCCTGAACCCGTAAGAGCCAAAGTAAACGAACACAAAGGAAACCTCTTTAGCAAATCCTCCAAAACCTCACAAACAGTATTCTTCGTATCCGAAAAATGTCTCCTATAATCCTTATATACAGTATTCCTATAGCCATCCATAACAATAATCTTAACAGTAGTAGAACCAACATCAAGCCCAACATGTAAAACATCATTAAAAACAGCATTATCATTTGAATCAAAATCTATATTAAAATCACCTTTAATATCACTAATATCACTCATAAAAAAACTTCCTTTCAGCCTAATTTTATACGGAAAAAGGCAATTTGTCAATGGGACAAAATGGGAATGTTATCATTTGGGCATAATTGGGACAGGTACAGAGTATCCCATTTGGGCATATCTGGGACAGGCACTGAGTGACCCATTTGGGCATATCTGGGACAGGCACCGAGTATCCCTTTTGGGAATATCTGGGACAGGCACCGAGTATCCCATTTGGGCATAATTGGGACAGGCACCGAGTAACCCATTTGGGCATATCTGGGACAGGCACCGAGTGACCCATTTGGGCATAATTGGGACAGGCACTGAATGACCCAAATGCGATTTTCCTATAACAGAAACACATTCTACACAAATTTGCTAAAGTAAATTTGGCAGATGAACAAAGACGGAGCATATAAAGTAATCTGAAAGGTCAAAAATTTTTAATCATGCTCCTTTTGTTCTAAAATGGACAAACAAGTAATATGATGTTAGTAAATATAAAAACACAATGAGATATGGTTAGATTTAATTTTTTATTATCAACTTTGTGTAAGTTAGAAAGGAATGAAGTGATTATGAAAGGAAAAAAGATAGGTATAATTTTTTTCGTTTTGTTAGTTGTTATTTTGTTGGGAGGCTATTTTGCAATTAAGTATGTAAAGAATAAGGAAGAAACAATTGTAGAGGAATATGTTCCTCAAGAGGAAATTGCAGATGAACAAGTAAGACAGACAATTGTTAGTTTGTATTTTCCATCTAAAGACACAAATGAGATAAATCCAGAAGCAAGGCTTATTGACATTAAGGAAATTATAAATAATCCTTATGATAAATTGATTAATTTGTTGATTGAAGGTCCTAAGAATGAGAAAAATAAAAAAGTGATGCCAGATAATACTAAACTAAATAAAAATTATTTAGAAAATGATTGCATTGTTTTGGATTTTTCAAATGAGTTTTTGAATTATTCTAAAGATGATGAAAAGGAAAAAATGAATATTATAAATTGTATTGTTAATACTTTAACAGAATTAAATGAAGTAAATAAGGTTAAGTTTTTGATTGATGGAAATGAAAGTGAAGAGTTTAAGGAAATTTACACAAGACAAAATAAATAGAAAAAAACGGGGTTATGTACACCAAAAAACAAGAAGAAAAAGATAAGGAGAAACCTTAGAAAAAGTAATGCATTTTAGAAGAGAATAAATGAGCGAAAAGCATGGGAATAAAGGAAAATGTCGATATTATAAAAAGCAAAAAACGGTATACATAAATACAAAAAACAGCTTAAAATAATAAGAAAAGTATATGAAAAAAAGCAAAAAATATAAAAATTTTTATTAGGAAAAATTTTTAAGAAGTGTAAAAAAATAAAATATAAAAATAAAAAATGAAAAAATAATTAAAAAAATATTTATTTTTTATAATTTATTTTATATTCTTATAAAATAATTGTGTAAAAAGTAAAAAAATTTTTAGAAGCAAGATGTATCTACGTTTTGTAAAAATTTTTAATATTTTAATTATTTTTTTATTATTTTATATAATTTAAAGTATTTAAAGTAATGATGAAAATTATTTAAAAATTTTTCAACATCATTAATAGAATTTAATGTGTTTTTTTTATATAATTTAAAATCAAAAGATTTTTTTGGAGAAGTTTTTTCTTCTCCTCTATTATTTTCGTTAAGAAAAATTCTATCCATTTTTTTTAGTCTCCTATTTTTTAAATTTTGCAAAAATATGTGTTTTGTAGTATAATATGAAGGAAATAAAGAAAGGTTTACAAATTTTATAATATTAAGGTAAAATAAAATTGAATTCAAACATATTAACAAAGATAAATGCTATGGGGCAAAAGAGAAAGAAAGCATATATATTATCAATTGTATAAATAAACATAAAACAAAAATAAAGTTTGAGAAATAAAAATATTCATGTTTTGAGCTTGAAAAAAGTAAAAATGAGAAAGGTCATTTTTCTCAAAAGTTTTTACAAAAGTTAAGAGAAAAAATTTTTAAATTTATAAAAAAATAAAAAAGTAAAAATAAAAAAAGAAAATAAAATATAAAATTAAAAATAAAATAAAAAAATTAAAAATAAATTTTAATTTTTCAAAAATTTTAAATAAAAGGAAAAGGAAATGGAAATTAAATTAAGTGAAAATGAAAAAATAGAAAATTTACAATTTAAAGATTTAAAAATAATTCAAAACAAAAAAGGATTTTGTTTTGGAATTGATAGTGTATTATTATCAAATTTTGCAAAAGACATAAAAGAAAATTCCAAGGTTTTAGATTTAGGAACAGGAACAGGAATAATTGCGACTTTATTATGTGGAAAAACAAAATTAAAAGAGATAATAGGAATAGAAGTTCAAAAAGAAGTTTATGAAATGGCAAAAAAAAGTATTAAATTAAATAATTTAGAAAATAAATTCAAAATAATAAATGAGGACATTTTAAATATAAATAAAAAATTAGAAAAAAATACTTTTGATGCAATTGTTACAAATCCACCATATAAGAAAAAAGGAACTGGAATAAAAAATGAAGAAGAAAAGAAAATAATTTCCAGACATGAAACAACAGCTACATTAGACGACTTTATCAAGGTATCAAAGGATTTATTAAAAGATAAAGGTGAATTTTATATGGTACATAGACCAGATAGATTAGTAGATATACTAAGTGTTATGAGGAAATATAAAATAGAACCTAAGGTAATACGTTTTGTTTATTCAAATAAAAAAAGTGAGCCAAAATTGATTTTAATAAAAGGTATAAAAAATGCAAATCCTTTTTTAAAGGTACAAAATAATTTATATATTTATAATGAAAATGGAAAATATACAAAAGAAATTAAAGAAATTTATAATATTATTAAATAGTTAGTATTATTTCTTAAAGTATTATTATATAAAGGAGAATAAAATGGGGAAATTATATATTGTGGCAACACCAATTGGAAATTTAGAAGATATTACATTAAGAGCAATTAATGTGCTAAAAAATGTTGATTTAATTGCAGCAGAAGACACAAGGCATACATTAAAATTATTAAATCACTTTGAAATAAGTAAACCGTTAATTAGCAATCATAGGCATAATGAAGATGAAAAAACTAATATTTTAATAGAAAAGTTAAAAGAGGGGCTAGATATTGCATTGGTTTCAGATGCTGGAACACCAGGAATTTGTGATCCAGGTGAAGCAATTATAAAAAAATGTATTGAAGAACAAATAGAGGTTATTCCAATTCCTGGAGCTTGTGCAATGATAAATGCATTAATTGCTTCTGGTATTGATACAAAGGAATTTGTATTTTTAGGTTTTTTGCCACTGAATAAAAAAACAAGAAAAGAAAAATTAGAAGAGATAAAGGCAAGTAAGAAAACAATCATTTTATATGAAGCACCACATAAGTTGCTATCAACATTAAAAGATTTAAAAGAAATATTAGAAAATAGACAAGTTGTTTTGGCAAGAGAACTTACTAAAATTCATGAAGAATTTATTAGAGGAAATATAGAAGAAATAATAAAAGTATCAGAAAATTTAAAAGGTGAGATGGTTTTAATTATAGAAAAAAATAATAAAATTGAAGAAAAAAATAATTTTGAAAATTTAACTTTAGAAGAACATTATAAACTATATGAAAATCAAGGACTACAGAAAAAAGAAATTATAAAAAAAATAGCTAAAGATAGAGGATTAAATAAAAACGAAATTTATCAAAAATTTGTGTAGAATGTATTTAATATAAAATCAAAAAAAGGCATAATTATTTTTATGCCTTTTTAGAAATACAAATTTTAAAAAGAAAATATAATTAATTTTCTTTTAGTTCAAGTTTGCCGATTTTTTTAGCGCAATCAGGACATATTAATTTGTCATTATAAGATAACAAATCTTCATTATTACCACAGAAGATACAGTTTGGTTCAAATTTTTTTAGCACAATTGATGAACCCTGTACATATATTTCAATAGGGTCTTTTTCAAGAATATTGAATTGATTTCTGATTTCTATTGGTATAACTACTCTTCCGAAGCTCGTCCACTCTTCTTATAATTCCAGTTGATTTCATATCAATCTCCTCCTTAAAAGTTATTTAGACAATCCATATATAATATATCACAAATAAAAATGTAGGTCAATTATATTGTAATAAAAAATTTAATTTTGAATAAAATTGTTTAAGGTGATATATATGTTAAATAAAATATGGCCAGTATTTATTATCATTTCGTTTTCATACGCGATTTTTTCAGGGAATTTAGAAAAACTAAATTCTTCAATTTTTCAAAGCACAAATGATGCTATTAGCTTATCAATTAATTTATTACGGAACTATTTGCTTATGGAATGGCATGATGCAAGTTGCAAGCAAAACAAAAATAATAGATAAATTAACATTTTTTTTACTTCCTATTATAAAGATATTGTTTCCAGAAATGAAAAAAAATAAACAAATTCAAAAAGAAATTTCTATGAATATGATTGCAAATATTTTAGGATTAGGAAATGCAGCAACTCCACTTGGATTAAAAGCAATGAAATCAATGCAAAAGGAAAATACTAAAAAAGAAGTTTTAAGTAATTCAATGTTAATGTTTATAGTATTAAATACGGCTTCTATTCAAATAATTCCAACAACTGTAATTGCCATTAGAAATTCGCTAGGTTCTGAAAATCCAACAGCAATTGTTTTTCCTGTTTGGATTGCCACAATATGTGCAGCTGTAGCAGGAATTTTTGTAGCAAAAATATTGATAAAAAAAGTAAAGTTTAAAAATTTTTAAAATAAATATAATCAACTCAAATATATTATTGCAGAAAGGAGCATGAAAAATGCAAATTTTTAGTTTTGTATCTAATTTAGCTATGCCACTTGTAATATTAATTATTGTTATATATGGGTTGATTGAAAAAAACAAAGTTTTTGATGACTTTTTAGATGGTGCAAAAGAAGGAATGTCAATAGTTATAAGTATTCTCCCTACTTTAATTGGCTTATTTGTAGCAATTGGAGCATTAAGAAGTTCAGGGATTTTAGACATAATAATTAGTTTTGTGATGCCATTTTTAAATGTAATTCATTTTCCAAGTGAAATTATGCCACTTGCAATGCTAAGACCAATCTCTGGAAGTGGCTCTATTGCAGTAGCAACAGACATAATGAAAACATATGGAGTAGATACAACTATTGGTATGATAGCATCTACAATTATGGGCTCAACAGAAACAACACTATATACTATAGCTATCTATACTAGTTGTGTAAAAATAAAAAAAACAAGATTTGTTTTGATAGCTTGCTTAGCAGCAGATATTGTTGGAATGCTTGTGAGTGTAGGAATTTGTAGAATTATGTCGTAAAGTTTTTGTTGACAAATGAGAAAATATAGAGTATAATTTGTTCATGATTAAAAAAGTTTTATTATTTATCATTATTTTTTTTATTGTTAGAAAAATTATAATCTGGAAACTAACAAAAGAAATTTCGAAAAAAATATCCAATTAATTAAGTTTTTACTTTTGTAGAGAAAATACTCCCCCAAAAATAATATAAAAATATATAATAAAATTTAAGTTTAGCCCCTATAATTTTAAGTTTTTAATTTATTCTTGTATTTTCTCTACAAAATAATTGTAATAAATTTAGTTCTAATATATAATTACATTTTTTTAAAATCAACAGAACTAAGAAATAATTAACGATGATATATTTCACCATTTGAAATTTTAAAGCTTCTAAATAACTGTTCCAATAAAAAAATGCGAATTAATTGATGAGGAAAAGTCATTTTAGAAAAGCATATTTTTTGAGTACAAAAATCTAGTAAGTTTTTGCTTAAACCCAAAGAACCACCAATAATAAAAGTTATATGGCTAGAAGTCATAGAAATACGTTCTATTTCAGAAGAAAACTCTTCAGAAGAAAATTGTTTTCCAGTTAAATCTAAACAAATTACATAAGAATCTTTTTTTATATGTTTAAGGATATTATCAGACTCTTTAGATTTGATTTCATTAGATATACTGCCATTTAATTTTTCAGGTATTTTCTCATCAGGAAGCTCAACAATTTCAAGCTTACAATACTTAGACAAACGCTTGCTATACTCAGCTATAGCAGATTTTAAATAAGTTTCCTTTAGTTTTCCAACACAAATAACTTGAATACCTAACATTATATACCACCTTCTAAAATTTGCTAATTTCCAAAAGCTAAAGCTTCTAAAAAGCATAAACTTTTAGGGAAACTAAAGCTGTACTAATTCACTATGAGTATCTCTACTAGCTACACTTAAGCCAATAGAATTATCTTCAAAATAAGAATTACCAATCAATTCATCAACAACAGTTTGGTATGCAAGTTCAGGGAAATTGCTTTCCTTACTTAAATGTCCAAGCATAGCAGATTTAAGACCAGACTTTAACAAATAAGAAATTGTCTTTCCAGCAACTTCATTAGATAAATGGCCAATTGGACCTGCAATTCTTGATTTTAAAGAGAAAGGATAAGAAGAACAACGTAGAACTTCAGGGTCATAATTTGCTTCTAACATAACAAATAAACTTTCTTCTAATTGCTTTAAAATATCATTTGTCATATGACCTATATCAGTTGCAATACTTAATTTCTTACCTTTATTCCAAATATTAAAACCACAAGGGTTAGCAGCATCATGTGGAATAGAAAATGGCTTAATATCTAAATCACCAATTGAAAATTTATCTGCAATTTTAAAAGTTTTAATATTATTGCTCGAAATTTTATCCTTCTGTTTTGGCATAGCATCTAATGTTTCTTGATTAACAAAAACAGGTAAATCAAATTTTTTAGAAAAAGTTCCTAATCCTTGTACATGGTCTGAATGCTCATGTGTAATTAAAATGCCATCTAAAGAAGATGGCTCAATTTCTAAATCTTCTAAAGCTTTTTCAATCTTTTTGCTACTTACACCAGCATCAACTAAAAGCTTTGTATTTTGAGTTTCTACAAATAAACTATTTCCACTACTACCACTATATAAACTACAAAAATTTAACATGATTTTATTTCCTTTGTTTTTTATTAATTACTAATTAATAATAGTTATTATTTTTTCTTAAAAGCATAAAAATAATCATTGAGTTTAGTAATTTTTATTCTGTAACTCTTTCAATTTTTGCTCCAAGTTTTCTGAATTTTTCTTCTATATTTTCGTAACCTCTATCAATATGTTCTAAATTATAGATTTCAGTAATTCCATCTGCTACTGTTCCTGCAATAACAAGAGCAGCACCTGCACGTAAGTCAGAAGAATAAACTGGTGCACCTGATAACTTTTTAACACCTTCAAAAAATGCAGATTTTCCTTGAGCTGTTATCTTAGCTCCCATTTTATTTAATTCATCTGTATATTGGAATCGAGAATCCCAAATACTTTCATGAATCATACTATTTCCATTAGATAGAGATAAAACAACACCCATTTGTGGTTGTAAATCAGTTGGAAAACCTGGATATGGTAAAGTTTTTATAGTAGCTTTATTAGGTCTTTTATTAGACCAAACTCGAATACTATCAATATTATCTTCTACATTTCCACCAACTTCAATCATTTTTGCAGTAATAGATTCTAAATGCTTAGTAATACAATTTTTAATTACTATATCACCTTTTGTTGCAACAGCAGCAAGCATAAAAGTTCCAGCTTCAATTTGGTCAGGAACAACAGAATAAGTTGCATTTCCGTGCTAATCTTTCAACACCATTAATTTTGATAACATCAGTTCCAGCACCTCTAATATCAGCTCCCATAGAATTAAGAAAGTTTGCAATATCAACTACATGAGGTTCCTTAGCTGCATTTTCTATAGTAGTAGTTCCTTTGGCAAGAACACTTGCAATCATAATATTAATAGTTGCACCAACAGAAACTATATCCATATATATATTTGTACCAATTAATTTTTTTGCATTTAAGGAGATTTTTCCTTGTGAAATATTAGATTCTGCACCTAATGCTTCAAATCCCTTTATATGTTGGTCAATAGGTCGAACACCTAAATTACAACCACCAGGTAAACCGACTTCTATTTTTCCATATTTACTCAATAAAGAACCAATTAGATAATATGAAGCACGAAATTTACTAGTTAAATCTAAAGGAACTTTAGTACTATGTACATCTTTATTATCAATAATTAATGTGTTTTTGTCTATCCAAGTAATTTTGGAACCTATAGCTTCTAAAATTTGGCAAGATAATCTTACATCAATAATATTTGGAACATTATATAATGTGAAAACACCATTTGACAACAGTGTTGCAGGCAATATAGCAATTGCAGAATTTTTTGCTCCAATAATAGAAACTTCCCCTCTTAAAGGAGTACCACCTGTTATAACTAATTTTTCCATAAGTTCCTCCAAATTAGTAAATTAATATGAAAATAGAGTGTATATACACCCTATTAACTACATAAATATACCACTTATATTAAAATTTTGCAATACTTCTACAATTTTAAATTTAAATTGTG
>JAAWEC010000099.1 GCA_022794095.1 Clostridia bacterium | reverse complement strand
AGGAAATACCTTCTTTCGATATTTTTTTGTGGTAAAAATATTATATCATATTTGGTATTTCCTATTTTTATTTTTTACATTTGGGTGTGACATATCTATTGTAAACCTATATAATTAAAATTTTATTTCAAAATAAAAATATAACACAAAAATATTATACAAATTACAAAAACCACTTTATTATTCCAAAAAAATAATATATAATAAATAAGGAGGAAAAATTGTTATGGAGCAAACAAAAAAAACACACAAAATAAGTTATTTAATAACATTAGCCTTATTGTTTAGTTTATTATATTTTGCTTACCAATATTATCAAACAAACAACTTTGGAGACTATATAAGAAGTGAAGCAAACATTTACACATCGCAATTTTCAAGAGACAAAGAAACAAAATATAACAATAAAAAAAGCTATAAAATCGAATCACAAGAATATAATGATGCAATGTTTTACAAAAAAATAAAAGTAAACAAAAATCAGCCATACAAAGTAACATGTATGGCAAAAACAAATGAAGTACAGGCAAAAGAAGAAAATTCTGGAGTAGGAGCACAAATATCAATAGAAGGAACAACAGAAAGGTCAGTTGCAATTAGTGGAACACAGGATTGGCAAAAAATAGAATTCATTTTTAACAGCAAAGATAGAGAAGAAGTAAATATAGGGTTTAGGCTAGGTGGATATTTAGGAGAAGCCAAAGGGGAAGCTTGGTTTGCAGATTTTACAATAGAAGAAGGAATGCTTGAGCAAGATAACAACTGGAAATTTGCATGCTTTATTTTTAAAACAACAGATGTAACATTAAACGAAAAACAAGTCAAACTATCAGTCACACAAAGTGACATAAACGATATTACAAATACAATAAACCTATTTGAAAAATCATGTGAAAGTTTATCAAATGGAAAGGTGTCAGCAAAATGTGACATTTATGGAATTGATACACCATTATCTAAGCTTTCTTATGATAACGAATTTGGCTATTATGTAGCAGCAGAAGATATTGAAAATCAAATAAAAGATGTAATATCTGCAAATGATTATGACCATATATTTGCAATTGTGAGACTTCGGAGATGAAAAACATGAAGATGACATAGAAGTAAATGATTGGATAGGCTTAGGCTCAATGGACTACTATGGAATAGGTTTTTCTAATATACGTTTGCCAAATGATTCTAAAAGTTATATATATAAATATAACAGTAGAATAAATACTTTTCCAGAAGAAGTATTTTTACATGAATTTTTACATTCACTAGAAAGAAATGCTAAAGAATATGGATATGAAAGACCAGAATTGCATGATTATGAAAAATATGGTTATGAAAATGAAAAAATAATAGGGCAAAAAAAATGGTATACAGATTATATGAATAAAGAAATAAGAACAACAGCTGGAAATACAGGATTGCCAACAGAAATATATACTTTAAAACCAGCTAAAAGTAGCAATTTTTATTATTCATATAAAATGGAAAATGTTTTTAAAGAGCCAGAAAATATAATAGAAGAAATAAGAGAACTAATTGGAAATATAACTAATAAATTGAGTCGTATTACAAATTAGAATTTTTAAAATTTATAATTTAAAAAAGTATAACAAAATTAAAAGGAGCAAATAAGTTGAAAGTATCAGATTTTAATTATGAACTACCAGAAGAACTAATTGCACAAACACCAATTGAAAAAAGAGACGAATCAAGGTTAATGGTGTTAAATAGAGAAAGAAAAACAATAGAACATCGAAAATTTAAAGATATTATAGAATATTTAGAACCAGGAGATGTATTAGTTAGAAATAACACAAAAGTAATACCAGCAAGGCTATATGGAGTAAAAGAAACAGGAGCAAAAATTGAATTTTTACTATTAAACAATATTGAAAAAGATATTTGGGAATGTATTGTAAGACCTGGGAATAAGCTTCATGTTGGGACAAGTGTTATTTTTGGAGATGGCATATTAAATGCAAAAATCATAGAAGTAATGCCAGGTGGAACTAGAAAAGTAGAATTTCACTATAATGGAATATTTAATGAAATACTAGATAAAATTGGACTTATGCCATTACCACCATATATACATGAAGAACTAAAACAAAAAAATAGATACCAAACAATATATGCCAAACATAATGGTTCTGCTGCTGCACCAACAGCAGGATTGCATTTTACAGAAGAACTAATAGAAAAATTGCAAAAAAAAGGTGTAATTATAAGTAATGTAACATTACATGTTGGAATAGGCACTTTTAGACCAGTAAAAGAAGAAACAGTTGAAAATCATAAAATGCATTCAGAACATTTTTATATAAAACAAGAAGATGCAGATAAAATAAATCAAGCAAAGAAAAACGGAAAACGAGTAATAGCAGTTGGAACAACATCTTGTAGAGTGCTAGAAACAATAGCAGATGAAAAAGGTGAAGTAAAACCAACAGAGGGTGATACACAAATATTTATTTATCCAGGATACAAGTTCAAATGTTTAGATGGATTAATAACTAACTTCCATTTGCCACAATCAACATTATTGATGCTAGTATCAGCATTAGCAGGAAAAGACTATATAATGGAGGCATATGAACAAGCAGTAAAAGAGAAATACCGTTTTTTCAGTTTTGGAGATGCTATGTTTATTAAGACGTAAAGTATGTTAAATTAAATACATTAGTAGATAATAAGGAAGCAATAGACTTTTATCAAAGAAATGGTTTATATCCTTATAGTTTGCAAATGATGTGTGATTTAGTAAAAGAAGATTAAAAAAGGAAAGGAATTAAAATGAAACCAGCAGTAACTTATGAACTATTACATGAATGTAAACAAACAGGAGCAAGAAGAGGAGTTATCCATACACCACATGGAGACATACAAACTCCAGTGTTTATGCCAGTAGGAACACAAGCAACCGTAAAATCCATGACACCAGAAGAATTAAAAGAAGAAATAAAAGCAGATATTATTTTATCAAATACATATCATTTATATTTAAGACCAGGAAGCAAAATTGTAAAAGAAGCAGGTGGTCTACACAAATTTATGAATTGGGATAGACCAATTTTAACAGACAGTGGAGGTTTTCAAGTTTTTAGTTTAGGAGATTTAAGAACAATTTCAGAAGAAGGGGTTGAGTTTAAATCTCACTTAGATGGTAGTAAACATTTCTTTTCACCAGAATCTGTTATGGGAATTCAAGAAGATTTGGGTAGTGACATAATGATGGCTTTTGACGAATGTGTAGAACATGGAGCAACTTATGAATATACAAAACAATCAATGGAAAGAACAACAAGATGGGCCAAAAGATGTAAAGAAGCACATACAACTGTTGAAAAACAATCACTATTTGGAATTATTCAAGGAGGATTTTTCAAAGATTTAAGAAAAAAAAGTTGTGAAGATTTAATACAATTAGATTTGCCTGGTTATGCAATTGGAGGAATTAGTGTAGGAGAACCAAAAGAAGAATTTTTGGAAATCTTAAAATATACAACACCATTAATGCCAAAAGAAAAACCAAGATACTTAATGGGAGTAGGAACACCAGATTATCTAATAGAAGCAGCAATTGCTGGAATTGATATGTGTGACTGTGTATTACCAACAAGAATCGCAAGAAATCGGAACAGCAATGACATCAAGAGGGAAAGTAGTAGTTAGAAATGCCACTTATGAAAGAGACTGGGGGTCATTAGACCCAGAATGTGATTGCTATACTTGCAAAAATTACACAAGGGCATATATAAGACATTTAGTTAAAACAAATGAAATTTTAGGAGATAGATTATTATCAATTCATAACCTAAGATTCTTGACTAATTTAATGGAAAGAGTTAAAATAGAAATAGAGAATGATAATTTGGCAAATTTCCGAGATGAATTTTATAAAAAATATGGTTATCAAGATTAATAGGAGGTATACCAATGAATCTAATTGAAGAAAGTTTCCAAAATAGAGAAGAAAAAAAGAAAAAGAAAACCACCAAAATTATATTAATAGCAATTGTTTTTGTTGTAATGATTATTATAGGAATTACATCTTATTTGTTCTACATTCAAAGCACAACTCTAAAAGTATCTATAAATGGTGAATCAAATGGAAAAATAAAAAATTTATTATATTTTGCAGATGATGGAACTGTATATGCTCAAATCAAAGAAATTGCTAAATATTTTGGATATGATAGCTATAGTGGAGGATATAACGAAATATCAGAAGAACCAAATAAATGTTACGTTCAAAATGAAAATGAAGTAGCAAATTTTCAACTTGAAGAAACAAAAATATATAAACTAGATTTAACAAAAAATAATGGTGATTATGAATATGTTTATACAAAAAAACCAGTAATAGCAAGGAACGGAGTGCTATATGCATCTATAGAAGGATTAGAAAAAGGATTCAATATTAGTTTTGACTATAACCAAGAAAAAAATACAATTGATATATGGACAACTCCAGCTTTATACCAATATTACGCAAGCAGAGTATTAGATTATGGATATACAGAATTAAATGATAAATTTGTTAATCAAAAAGCTATACTAAATGACAAATTAATTGTACTAAAAGATAAAGATAAAAAACAATATGGAGTAATAAAAACAGATGGAACAATACTATTAGAGCCAAAATATGATAATATTACATATCTTCCACATACAGGAGACTTTTTAGTAGAAACAAATAAAAAAGTTGGAATTCTTACAGCAGAAAGAAGAACAAAAGTACAAATAATATATGACAGCATTGAACTAATGGATAGTGATTCAGGTTTATATGTAGCTAAAAAAGACAATAAATATGGAGTAATCGACAGTAATGGAAATATAAAAATATACATAGAAAATGATGAAATAGGAATGGATATTTCTAAATTTTCACAAAACAATATAAAAAGCAAATATATTTTAGTAGATAATATAATTCCTGCTAGAAAAGACAAATTATGGGGATTATACGACAAAAATGGAAATCAATTAGTAGATTATACATATGACACTTTAGGATATATTGCTTCTAGCAATAAAGATGCATTAAATTTACTAGTAATTCCAAACTATGATGTATTAGTAGCTGGAAAAAACAAAAAATATACATTAGTAAATTCATCTGGAAGACAATTATTTGATGTAATTGCAGATGACATTTATATGACAATTAGTGGAGGAGAAAGACATTATTATATTACAGTAAATGACCAAATAAGAGATGCAGAGGAATTATTAAATATAAGTGGAATAACATCAAAAGATAGTGAACAATCTAATGAAAATCGAAACCAAACAAACAAGAACAACACAAATTCTAATAATGAAAATACAAATATAAATGCAAATACAAATACTAATACAAATACAGATGCAAATGCAAATGGTACAGATGACGAAGAAACAAATACAGATGACAATAACAATGATGATAATAATGATAATGATAACGAAAATAACAATAATAATGATGACAATACAGATAACAATAATGAAGACAATGAAACAAATGAAGATGGAGAACAAAATAGGCAAAATAATGAAGATGAAGAAAATCAGGAAAATAATGAATGATGAAAAATATTATGTAAAAAAGTGACAATAAAAATTGTCACTTTTTTTGACTTTATAGATTACTAAAGGTATAATAAATATCAAAATTGTACATAAGAAAGGAAATAATGAAAATGAAAAAACAAAATAGAGGAATTACACTAATAGTACTAGTTATAACGATAATAGTATTATTAATACTAGCAGGAGTAACAATTAGTATTTTAACAGGAGAAAATGGAATATTAACAAAAGCCCAAACAGCAAAGCAAACTGGCAATGAAAAGACAGCAACTGAAATTATAAATTTAAAAATAACAAATGTACAAATAGATAGTTATTCTAAAACACAGAAAATGCCAACATTGCAGGTGTTAGCAGATGCGTTTTGTGAAGATGAAGAAATAGAATATGTAAAACGTAAAGAAAAAGAAATTGCAAGTTTAGAACCAGTCAAAATTTTATCAGATGATGATACAATTCTTACTAAATTAAAAGAATATCCATATCAATTTGAAATAGATGGAAAACTAAGATTAGCATCAATTG
The DNA here is from genome assembly GCA_022794095.1 of Clostridia bacterium. Taxonomy (GTDB): domain Bacteria; phylum Bacillota; class Clostridia; order TANB77; family CAG-508; genus CAG-269. The sequence goes on along the minus strand of JAAWEC010000099.1, from coordinate 6,760 downwards.
ATGGTGTAAAAGTTTCAGAAACTCCTGATAGCAAATTAGAAGAAAGACTAGAAAAATTAGAAACTATGGTAGGAAATTTGCAAACAGAAAATCAAGAATTAAAAAATAAAGTAGTAACATTAGAAAATGAAACCATTGTAAATAAAAGAGTAAAACTTACACAAGATAATTTTACACCAATAGAAGTTGCTTTACCATTAGGGCAAGCTAATCAGTATTATGGAAGTATTTTATTAAAAGAAGAAATAACATCTTATAAATATATAGAAATGCAAATAGAAGTAAAAAACCCAAACGAAAATCAATATTGGGGAAACAAAACGGTGTTAATAGCATTGGATAGTTTGAAATATTTTGATACAAATATATTAAGTTATGAAAAAGATTCATCATTTACTTTAATTTCAGATTGGACTGGTTCGGTGTGTGCTGCTGTAGCGTGTTATTTGAAAAACGAAAAAGAAATTGTGATTGGTTCAGCTGGAACTACAAATGGAACACAAGGAATATTAATAATTAAAGAGGTATATGGAATAAAATAGTAATTAAATAAAATGTGAAATCTATTAAATGAATTTAGATTTCACATTTTATAATATATAGTATTTATTAAAATCAGAATTATTTAGGCAAAAATATGCAAAAAACTCTTGCAATTCACAGTCGAAATTTGTTATAATATTATAGATAAAAGAAACAAATACTAAATTCTGTTCAATCAGGTTGAGCAATCTAAGAAGGGAATGAAAAAAATGAAAAATAAATTATGGAAAGCAAATTTAACATATTTTTTTAAAGCTTTCTTAATTGTTATTTTTTATTTGTTTTTATTAATATTTTAAATAAGGGGTAGATGTTCCTTATTTTTTTTTGGAGGTAACTATGAAAGAATTTAACAAAAAAATAGTATTAGAAGATGGAGAAGAATATTATGGGTATGGGTTTGGAGCAGACAAAGAATCTATATGTGAAATAGTATTTAACACTTCAATGGTAGGTTACCAAGAAATCGTATCAGATCCATCATACACATATCAAATGGTAGTTATGACATATCCACTAATTGGAAACTATGGTATAACAGATGATGATTATGAAACAAAGCAACCATCAATTGGAGGTTTAATTGTAAGAGAATACAATGACTTACCTAGTAACTTCCGTTATACAAAAACATTATCAGAATATTTAGAAGAAAACAATATTCCTGCAATATCTGGAATTGATACAAGGAAATTAACAAGAAGTATTAGAGAAAAAGGAAGCAGAAAAGTTTTAATAACAGATATAAAAACAAACAAACAAGAAGCTTTAAAGAAACTAAAAGAGTATCAAATACCAAAAGATGCAGTATCAAAGGTAAGTTGTAACAAAATATGGTATTCAAGAACTTCAAATCCAAAATATAACATAGTAGCAGTAGATTGTGGTATTAAATTAAATATAGTAAGAAGTTTAAATAAAAGAGGATGTAATGTAACAGTTGTACCATATAATACATCAGTTCAAGAAATAATAAACTTAAAACCAGATGGTATCTTTTTATCAAACGGACCAGGAGATCCAGAAGATGTAAAAGAAGTAATAAAATTAGTAAAAGAACTAAAAGGCAAATACCCAATATTTGGAATATGTTTGGGACATCAAATGATAAGTTTAGCTTATGGAGCTAAAACATACAAATTAAAATTTGGGCATAGGGGTGGAAATCATCCAGTTAAAAACTTAGAAACAGATAAAATAGAAATCACAAGCCAAAATCACAGTTATGCAGTAGATGAAAAATCATTACAAAAAACACAATTAAAAGCAACACACATCAATATTTTAGATAACACAATAGAGGGAGTAGAATGTGACCAAGACAAAGTGTTTAGTGTTCAATATCATCCAGAAAGTGCACCTGGACCACAAGACAGCAGTTACTTATTTGATAAATTCGTAAAATTAATAGAAGCTAATAAAAAGGTAAAAGTTGAAAAATAAGATTTATACCTTTTAGGGAAGGAAAGTGATTTAAAATGCCAAAAAGAAAAGATATAAAAACTGTATTAGTAATTGGTTCAGGACCAATTGTAATAGGACAAGCAGCAGAATTTGACTATGCTGGAACACAAGCTTGTTTAGCTTTAAAAGAAGAAGGCTACAAAGTAATTTTAGTTAATTCTAATCCAGCTACAATTATGACAGATACCTCAATTGCAGATAAAGTTTATATGGAGCCATTAACAATAGAATATGTAGCAAAAATAATTAGATATGAAAGACCAGATGCTATTCTTCCTGGTATAGGAGGACAAACAGGATTAAACATAGCAATGCAACTATACAAAAAAGGAGTTTTACAAGAATGTCAAGTAAAACTTTTAGGAACAAGTAGTGAAAGTATAGAAAAGGCAGAAGATAGAGAAAAATTTAAAAAACTATGTGAAGAATTAGGAGAACCAGTATTAGAATCTATAATAGCAACTACAATAGAAGAAGGTGTACAAGCAGCAGAAAAAATAGGCTATCCAGTAGTTTTAAGACCTGCTTTTACTTTAGGTGGAACAGGTGGAGGTTTTGCAGATAATAAAGAAGAATTAACAGAAATTATGAAACATGCATTAAAATTATCACCAGTAAATCAAGTTTTAGTGGAAAAAAGCATAAAAGGTTATAAAGAAATAGAATATGAAGTAATAAGAGACAAAAATGATACAGCAATAACAGTATGTAACATGGAAAACTTAGACCCAGTAGGGATTCATACAGGAGACTCTATTGTAGTAGCACCAAGCCAAACATTAACAAACAAAGAATATCAATTATTAAGAGACAGTAGCTTAAAAATCATACGTGCATTAAAAATAGAGGGTGGTTGTAACGTACAATTTGCATTAGACCCACATTCTTTCAAATATTACTTAATAGAAGTAAACCCAAGGGTATCACGTTCATCTGCATTAGCATCTAAAGCAAGTGGCTATCCAATAGCTAGAGTATCTGCAAAAATAGCAATAGGTATGAGATTAGACGAAATAATGCTAGCAAACACACCAGCAAGTTTTGAACCAGCATTAGATTATGTAGTATCAAAAATAGCAAGATTTCCATTTGACAAATTTACTCTTGCTTCTAACAGGTTAAGTACTCAAATGAAAGCAACAGGGGAAGTAATGAGTGTAGGAAGAACATTAGAAGAAAGTTTATTAAAAGCTATTCGTTCTTTGGAAATAGGTGTATGTCATATTGAAAATAAAAAGTTTGAAAGTTGTGAAACAGAAGAACTTATGGATTATATAAAAGATGGAACAGATGATAGAATATATGCAATTGCTGAATTAATAAGAAAGAATGTAGACATTGGGCTAATAAATCAGATAACAAAAATTGATATGTTCTTTTTAGAAAAAATCAAAAACATAGTAAATGCTGAAAAAGTATTAGCTAAAAATGTTGGGAACATAGATGTTTTAAAACAAGTTAAGAAAATGGGATTTAGTGATAAATATATAGCAAAAGTATGGAAAAAAACAGAGGAAGAAATATATTTATTAAGAAAAAAAGAAAAAATATATCCTGTTTATAAAATGATAGACACTTGTAGTAGCGAATTTGAAAGTTATGTACCTTATTTCTATTCAAGTTATGAGGAAGAAAACGAATCAATAGTAAGTAACAAAAAGAAGATAATTGTGTTAGGAGCAGGACCAATTAGAATTGGACAAGGTGTAGAGTTTGACTATTCAACAGTTCATGCAATAAAAACAATTAAGCAAGCAGGTTTTGAAGCAATTATAATAAACAACAATCCAGAAACTGTATCAACAGATTATACAACAAGTGATAAACTTTATTTTGAACCACTAACAGTAGAAGATGTAATGAATATTATTGATTTAGAAAAACCTGAGGGAGTAATTGCAGCACTAGGGGGACAAACAGCTATAAATTTAGCAGAGCCACTTTCAAAATTAGGTGTAAAAATTATAGGTACAGATGTAAATGCAATAGAAAATGCAGAAAATAGAGATGCATTTGAAAAAGTTATGAAAAAGCTAAAACTATTACAACCAAAAGGAGAAGCAGTAACTAACATAGAAGATGGAATAAAAGTTGCAGAAGAAATTGGATACCCTGTTTTAGTAAGACCAAGTTATGTACTAGGTGGAAGAGCAATGCAAATTGTATCAAACAAAAGGGCTTTGGAAAAATACCTAAAAACAGCAGTAGAAGTAAATAAAAAACAACCAGTTTTAGTTGACAAATATATTACAGGTAAAGAGCTAGAAGTAGATGCAGTATGTGATGGGAAAGATGTATTTGTACCAGGTATTATGGAACATGTTGAAAAAACAGGTATTCACTCAGGAGACAGTATTAGCATATATCCAACCTTTAGTGTAAGTGAAAAAGCAAAACAAACAATTTTAGATTATACTGTAAAACTTGGATTGGGTATTGGAATTGTAGGTTTATATAATATTCAATTTATTGTAGATAAAAATGAAGATGTATATGTAATAGAAGTAAACCCAAGGTCATCAAGAACAGTACCATTTATATCAAAATCAACAGGATATTCTTTAGCAGATATTGGAACATTAGTAATGCTTGGGAAAAGCTTGAAAGAACAAGGAATAACTGAAGTTTATCCAAAAGAAAAAGAAAAATGGTATGTAAAAGCACCTGCATTTTCATTCTCAAAATTGAATGGACTAGATGCTTGCCTTTCACCAGAAATGAAATCAACAGGTGAGGCAATTGGTTATGACAAAAAACTAACAAGAGCATTGTATAAAGCTCTTCAATCTTCTGGAATGCATTTAGCAAACTATGGAACAATTTTCCTAACAATAGCAGACAAAGACAAAGAAGAGGCACTTCCTTTAATTAGAAGATTTTATAATTTAGGCTTTAATATTGAAGCAACAAAAGGAACAGCAAAATTCTTAAAAGAACATGATATTAGAACAAGGGTTAAAAAGAAGATTAGTGAGGGCAGTGAAGAAATTTTAGATTCTATGAGAAAAGGCTATGTAAATTATGTTATAAATACTAGAAATATAAATTCAATTGACCAAGAAACAGATGGCGCAACTATTAGAAGATGTGCAGTTGAAAACAATATTCCAATTTTTACAGCATTGGATACAGTAAGAGTATTACTTGATGTGTTAGAAGAAATAACACTTGGAATTTCAACAATTGATGAATGAAAATAATAAAAAACAGATTATTAAATGTAATCTGTTTTTTTGATGTTATAGGAAAAATTAAAAATTTTACTTATACAACAAAAAAGAAAGATAAATAAAGAAAAATGAAGATATTTACCAAATAATAAATGTTGACAAATAAATAAAATCAAATTAAAATAAAGAATAAGATAATATTAAATGGACAAAATAATAAACAAGCCATTTAATAAATTTAAAGAAAATGGAGATGTGAAAAATGTTAGCAGATGAATTAATAAAAATTTTAGAAAAGCAAAAAGGAAAAGATATTTTACTACATTTAAAAGGAATTGTTGAAACAGCAATAACAATTGAAAAAATGCAAATATGCATAAAAGATAAAATGCTATTTTTTAAAAGTGAAGAAAAATCACAAAATGTTGGTTTTAATTTAAGTCAACTTATGAAAATTAGTATTATTAGTTCTAATGAAATTTTGTTAGAGTTTGACCAACTACAAAGTGTAATAATAAATATTTTAGATTTTAATGAGGTTAGAAGAATGACAAAACAAAATGGGGATGTTAAAATCTGATTTTTAGAAAACTTTACATGCCCCATTTTTGATATGCAGGCTTTGATTATTAGCCTAAAATTTTAATGTTTCAGCTATATTTTGACATAGTCTAATATACAAATCATAATTTTTCTCAGGAATTGTTTTTAGAATTTCAGTAAAAGTCGTATTAAAATTATCAAGAGTTACACCAAAAATCAAGTAATCTAAACTCATGTTTAAGGTTTGTGCAATTTTAGTAATTGTAGCTAAACTGCAAATACTACAACCTCTTTCTATTCCACTTATATAAGTAGGGGAAACATCTATCATCTCAGATAATTTTTCTTGTGTTATTTTTAGTTCTTTTCGTTTTATTTTAATACGTTTGCCAATTTCTACATAATTTAGTTGTTCCATTTTTAATTCCAATCCTTTCTTATATAATAATGATATACTTATATTTTAAGTAAAATTTAGCATAAAAACGATGATTATTTAAAAATGTAAAGCTAAATGTTCAAATAAAACACACTACTACTATAATATTTTATACTGAAAGAAAAACAAAGAAAACAAATTAAAAGAGTTGAACTAAAACTAAAAGTGTAGTAAAATAAAATTCAATAAAAAAAACAAGGTACGTAATTTTAAAAGTTTATTAAAAATAAAAGAAAAGAATACTTGAAAAGTATTCTTTTTTGGTATAGAATGGTATCGTAAAAACAAAAAAAGTTAATACTAAACTTAAAGGAAACAATAAAGTTGAAAAAATAAATCTTTTCCAACCAAAGTTGTACCTTAAGAAAGGAATGATAAAAATGAACAAAAAAACTGTAAAAGACATTGATTTGAAAGGGAAAAAAGTATTAGTACGTTGTGATTTTAATGTACCAATGAATGAAAATCAAGAGATAACAGATAACACAAGAATAGTAGCAGCTTTGCCAACAATAAAATATCTACTAGAAAATAATTGTGCAATAATCTTGTGTTCACATTTAGGAAGACCAAAAGGAGAATTTAAATCAGAATATTCTTT
>JAAWEC010000098.1 GCA_022794095.1 Clostridia bacterium | reverse complement strand
GCTAAAGTGATTATTTCTCAATATGGTGGTCCTGATGGCGAGCTTGCTGCTTCTTTAAGATACCTTTCTCAAAGGTTTGGTATGCCTGACCAAAAAGCTAAAGCAATTTTAAATGATATTGGTACTGAAGAATTAGCTCACTTAGAAATGGTTGGAACTATTGTGCATCAATTAACAGCTGGTGCATCTATTGAAGAAATAGAAAAAGCAGGTCTAAGTGCTTACTATACTGACCATGGAGTTGATGTTTATCCTTCTTCTGCTGCAGGTGTTCCATTTACAGCATCATATATTGCTTGTAAAGGTGACCCTATTGCCAACTTACAAGAAGATTTAGCAGCAGAGCAAAAAGCCAGAGCAACTTATGAAAAATTGATTGATCTTTGTCGTGACAATCCAGATGTATTAGACCCATTAAGATATTTAAGACAAAGAGAAGTTGTGCACTTCCAAAGATTTGGTGAAGCACTTCGTGGAGTTCAAGATAAATTAGCTGATAAAAAATTTTATATGAATGATATGAAACCATTAGCTAATGACTGTGGTTGTAAATAAATACAAAAAAGAAAATAGATTTTATATAATATCTATTTTCTTTTAGTTTATTTAAATGGTATAAAAATAATGTTTTTACTTAATGGCTGTATTTTGCTAATATGTGTTACAGTTATTGTATCTCCTGCGTTAACTATTGCATGTTCTGTATGTTGTTGTCCTCCAGAAGTTGCATTATGAAATCTAATCCAATTGATTTCCATGTCATTATGTTTAATTGTAGAATAATAATAACCACCTGCATTAACTCCCATTTGAAAAATTAACTGACCATTTTTTTCAAATGTATATGTTTTGTTAATTTCAGTTAAATCCTCGGTTAAATAAACTAAATTATCATAATCTAATTCTGAAGTTTTATTTGACAATAACTCACTTATTATCATCTTTAATTCTTGTTTATCTATTGTAGTTTCATTGCTACTTCCATTGATATAATTATCTATTTCATTTGCATATTTAGCAATCTTGTCTTCTTCTTCTGCTTGAGCATTAGAATAATTCTGTGTTGCTTGTTGAGCCTTTTTTAAGATGCCCTCATCTCCTAGTATTGAATTTATAGTTATTCCAGCCAATATAATCAAAATAACAATAGTAACTACAAGTGCAGTTAATGTAATAGCTTTATTGTCTTTCATTTTATTTTTTAGATTTTTCATATATTAAAATTCCACCTTGTCATTTGTTTTATATCTTTTATTAATTATGTGTCAATTATATCATTGATGAAATTTATTGTAAAGTTTTTAATCTAAATAATTTTCTATTTTCTTTATAAAAATCATACTTTCTACAATGTCAAATATTCCATATACTATAATAATTCCTCCAATAATTTGTAGCATTGCACCATTATTCATTAAAATATAAATTCCAGCAATAATCATGCAAATAGCCAAAATTAAAGTTGTTAGCCATAATTTAGATTTATAGTCTTTCCATACTATTGTAGTTTGTAAGTTCATAATGCCACTATAAATTATCCAAATAGCAATTAATATTCTAAAAATAGAAACAATTATTCCTGCACAAAACATTATTATAATTCCTGATAGTACTGCTACAATTGCAAGTGCCAGCAAATAGTTATCACTTTTTCCAGAGGCAAAATAGTCTACTCCTTTAAGCAGTCCCATGACAACACATATAGCACCTAAAAGGAAAGATATAATTGACATTATTGACTCTGGTCTTGCTACTAACATTATACCAAATAATATAAACAAAAGTGATACAATAATGTCTGTCCAACTTGATTTTTTCAAAATCTTCTCCATAAAAACCCTCCAATTGACAATTTTTATATAATTTCTATTTTTGTGTAACTATATCACATTCGACATCTAATTTCAAGTTTTCTCCATTTATATTAATTTCTGTATATGTACTTCTTTCTTCATTGTAAACTACTTTTAATGCTAATGTATCATGTTTTATTAATTCTTCATTTTTTTGAATAACTTCTTCTAACATTGTGTTTCCTGCTACATAGATATTTATTTGATCTAGTACTTCAAAGTCTTTGTCTTTTCTCATATTTTGAATTTTTGATAAAATTTCTCTAACAAATCCTTCTTCTTTTAATTCTTCAGAAATATTAGTGTCTAGTACAACTCCTATTTCACCTTCTCCACTAAATGCAAATCCCTCTTTTCCTTGCATTGTTACCAATAAGTTTTCTGCATTTAAGCCAATTTGTGTGTCTTCTATTTCAATGTACTCAGTTCCACCATTTTTTACAATATTTGCTAAATCCATTTGATTTTTCTTTGCTATTTCTTGTTTTATTTGAGGAATTAATTTTCCATATTCTTTTCCAAGTACTGGTAGGTTTGGCTTTATTTCAAAATTAACATAGTCCGACATTTCTGCTCCTAAGTCAATTTCTTTTACGTTTAACTCTTCTTTTACAATGTCTTCATAATATTCTTTTAATGTATTAATAGAAATTAGCATTTTTGAAAGTGGCTGTCTATTTTTTATATTAGCAGAATTTCTTGCACTTCTACCTAGTTTTACTATTTTATATGCTAAATCCATTTCTTTTTCTAATTTTTTGTCTATTTCATTTTCGTTTGCATCTGGCCATAAGCATAAATGTACACTTTCAGGTGCTTTGTTGTCTAATCCTACTACTAGATTTTGATATATTTCATCTGTCATAAATGGTACAAATGGTGCTGCAACTTTTACTAATGTTGTTAATACTTTATATAGTGTGCAATATGCTCCAATTTTCTCGTCTGTTAATTCTTGAGACCAAAATCTTTCTCTATTTCTACGAACATACCAGTTAGAAAGTTCATCTGTAAAGTTTTCTATTTGAATAGCTGCATTTGTTATATCGTAACTATCTAATTTTTCATCTACTTCTTTTACTAATGTATTAAGTTTAGAAATTATCCATTTGTCCATTATGTTTGTTGGTTTGAAATCATTGTATTTTAATGGGTTGAATTCGTCAATTTCTGCATATAACACATAGAAAGAATATACATTCCATAAAGTACTTAAAAATCCTCTTTGGGTTTCTTGTACATTACCCATTCCTAATCTTGTTGGAAGCCATGGCGCACTACATGTATAGAAATGCCAACGTGTAGCATCTGCACCTACTGTGTCTAATAAGGTCATAGGGTCTACACCATTTCCTTTTGATTTTGACATTTTTTGACCTTTTTCGTCTAATACATGACCTAATACTATACAGTTTTCAAATGGACTTCTATTAAATAGAGCTGTTCCAATTGCTGTTAATGTATAAAACCATCCTCTAGTTTGGTCTACTGCTTCTGAAATAAATCCTGCTGGAAAATTGTTGTCAAACATTTCTTTATTTTCAAATGGATAATGCCATTGTGCAAAAGGCATTGAACCAGAATCAAACCAACAATCTATTACTTCTTTTGCGCGATGCATCTTTTTGCCACATTTTGGACATTTTAGTTCAACATTGTCAATATATGGTTTGTGTAATTCTATGTCTTTTGGTACATCTATTCCTTTTTCTTTTAGTTCTTGGATAGAACCAATACATTCTTGGTGATTGCAATTTTCATCTTCACAAGTCCAAACAGGAAGCGGTGTTCCCCAATATCTATCTCTTGAAATTCCCCAATCAATTACATTTTCTAAGAATTTTCCAAACCTTCCTGTTCTAATTGTGTCTGGGTACCAATTTACTTTATTATTATTTGCTACTAATTCATCTCTTAGTTTG
>JAAWEC010000097.1 GCA_022794095.1 Clostridia bacterium | reverse complement strand
TAAAACAACAGAGGCAGAAGCTAGAGAAAAAGTGCAAATAGCAGTAATGGGAAGTTATGGAGCAAATGGAACAATAGACACAAGCGAGTTAAAAGAAAATTTAAAACAAACAGAGGGTGTAACAGGAGCAGATAGTATAACAAAATTGCCAGCAAAAGTAACAGTTGATGGATATGAGGTAAATATTGATGAAAATGGAAAAGTAACAGTAGAGGGAGATACATCAACACCACCAGTAATTAATGAAATAGAACCTGGAGAAATTGTAGCAGGAGATAAAAATGCAACATATACAAAAAATGGAACAGCAGTAATTCCAGTGGGATTTGCAATTGTACCTGGGTTAGATAATGTAGAAGAAGGATTAGTAATATCAGATGTTGCAAACGATACAGAAAATCAGGGAAACCAATTTGTATGGATACCAGTAACAGATAAAACACCATATGAAAGAAATACAAGTTATGACTATATGTATGTTTCAGAAAAAGCAATTGATGATACAGATTATTTACCAGAGGGAATAACAGATGAAGAAACGGCAGTTAGAAATGCAAAAGGATTTTATATATCAAGATATGAGGCAGGAAAAGAAGGAAATAATGCATTGGTAAGTAAAAAAGGAGCAACAGTTTGGACTAATATTTCTCAAGTGTCAGCAAAAGCAACAGCTAAGACAATGTTTACAAACAATGAACATGTAAAAAGTGGATTACTATCAGGAATACAATGGGATATGACTATGAAATTTATTGCTAGTAAACCACGAACAGATGGAAAAGGAAATGAATATGACGTAACAAAGGCAGTAAATTCAGGGGAAAGTAATAGGCATATAGGAGGTAGTGTAACAAGAACTGGAAATAACGAAGCAGATAAAGTGTGTAATATATATGATTTAGAGGGAAATGCATATGAATATGTAGCAGAAAAAAATACATACAATGGAGACAATCCATTTATAGATAGAGGTGGACTTTGTAGTAGTACCTATTCAGCATCTAATCGTTCTTATGATAATGGGGGATCTTACGCTAGCCGTTCATTCCGTTTAGTGCTTTATGTTAAGTAAAGTGAGACTGTAAATATTTACAGTCTCAAAATTTTGTGTAAAATGAAAAATACCTTTTATGATATAATAAAATTAATTATTTGAATTCATAAAAGGTAAATTTAGTTTACACAAAAATATATACAGTTTCTACCATAAAGCAACACGCCACCCATAGAAGTAATCGGAACTTGTCGTTCCATCACCATTGTGATAACAAACTGAAAAGTCAGAGCCACTGAGACGACAATCACCTCCACGATTAGCACATGGAAATTTGTTATTCGAAGTGTTTTCTAATACCCATTCCCACACATTTCCTGCTAAATCATAAATTCCTAATACACTATTTCTATCCGTTGACCCTGTTGATAATAAAACTTCTGATGTTAGCTTTGAATATTTACTAGTTTCACTTGCTTGATTCCATGAACCAGAAGTACGAGGTGTTGCTGTATAGAGACCTCTTGTTATATCAAATGCGCTATCACCACAGTTTCCCCATCCTGTTGAATTTGTCTTTAATTCAGCTTGTGTTTTTGCACCTTTTTCTTCAATGAATTTTAATACTAAATCCCATTGAATTCCAAACATTAAGCTACTTGTTTTTCCTCCTGTTGCTAATTCTATAGCATGTGCTTGTGCTTGGCTACATGTTACAAAATTGTAAGGATATACATCTCTTTGAATAACTGGTGTTGTTAAATTATCTGAAGCTGAAAACCTTGGTGTTTGAGTACCTGTTTCATATCTTCCTATATAAAATCCTCCATTTTCAAATACACTTCTTAACATATTATTTTTATGGTTATTATATTCTGTCTCATTGGCAAACCCATGTTGCTCTGTCGAAAAGAAGGTATCTGTGTAATCACTTTGTCTATAATCAGTTGCATAGCTTTGCATTGCTGTTTCAATTGCTGTGTAATCTGTACTAGTTGTAGTAGAATTATAAATTGTTTTTGGTACTTCAATCCATACCCATTCATTATTATTTTTATCTTTAATGATGATACCTGTTTCTAAACTATTACTTATTATTTCAGAGCCCTCTGGTAAAAATGGTTTAGTGTTTTCAGTATTTGGCAAGATTGGTTTTTCTCCTTCTACTGTTACTTTTCCATTTTCATCAATACTTACTTCATATCCATCAACCATTACTTTTGCTGGTAAACTTGTTATATTGTCAACTCCTGCTATACCCTCTGTTTGTTTTAAATTTTCTTTTAATTCATTTATATCTATTATTTTGTCTGCTCCATAACTTCCCATTACTGCTATTTGCACCTTTTCTTTTGCAGATGCCTCATTTGTTTTATTTTTTGCATTTTGGGCTTTTGTTAATACTCCGATTTTCTCCTGTTAGTGTAGCTATTGCTACTCCTGCAAGTATTAACAATACTATTATTGTAATCACTAGTGCTATTAAAGTAATACCATTGTTTGCTTTTTCTTCCTTTTTTACTTCAATTATATTAAGCATTAATATAATCCTCCTCTATTTCTTTTGTTTATTCTGTTAATATTTGTACATCTTTTAACTTTTCTTTTATTGTTTTCCTTTTTTAAAAATAGTATACATTGATTCAAAATTTCTTTTATTATATGGAATATCAACATATTTTACTTATACTATACAAAAGTTTTTCTTTAATTTTCAATGTTCTACTACCTTTTAAAAAAAATACAATAGTTTCTTGATTATCATTTTATCAATAACCAAAATTGCTGTCAACAAGTTTTCATAATTTTATAATCTACTCAAATTATAAACCATAATTCTTTGTGCAACTTATACGTTTTTTTCTTTAATTTTCTTGACTATTTAGCATTTTTGAGGTATGATATTATAGATTAAATTTAAGAATAGAAATGAGGAAATAAAAATATATGATATGTTCAGAATGTAAGCAAAATCCAGCCATTGTTTTTTACAACAAAGTAGAAAACGGAAAAGAAACCTTAGAAGGGTACTGTTATGACTGTGCCAAGAAAAGGGGAATTAATCCAAATGAGGTTTTAGCAAGACAAAATGATATACTATCAAATGACAAAATCAATTTATCAGACATGACAAAACAATTTGAAAGCATCTTCAAAGATTTAGCTGAAAATATCAATTTAGAGGATATTGAAAACATTGATGGTGCAATAACATTTGGAAACATCGACCCAACCCAAGATGCAAATGATGAAAATGCACCAAAAATTGCAGGTGCTGCAATCCCACTTCGGTTCTATCTTCTCTAATATGTTTAATAGTCAAAATCAAAAAGACAAAGAGGGACAACAAAGCGAATCAATTGGTGGTAGAAAAAAAGTAAAAGTAGAAAAAAAGAAAAACACAAAACAAAGCAAAAAGAAAAAATTTTTAGATACATATGGAACTAACTTAACAAATAAAGCAAAAAACAATGAAATTGACATAGTTATAGGTAGAGATAAAGAAATTCAAAGAATAGTACAAATTCTAAATAGGCGTTCTAAAAATAACCCTTGTTTAATTGGTGAACCAGGTGTTGGTAAAACAGCTATTGCACAAGGATTAGCCATAAAAATTGCAAATCAAAATGTACCAGCAAAACTTCTAAACAAAGAAGTTTACCTATTAGACATGACATCTGTTATCGCAGGAACACAATTTAGAGGTCAATTCGAATCTAGGATGAAAGGAATAATTGACGAATGTAAAGAATATGGAAACATCATTTTAGTAATTGATGAAATCCATAATATCATTGGTGCAGGTGATGGTGAACACTCTATGAATGCTGCAAATATCCTAAAACCTGCTTTATCAAATGGAGAAATCCAACTAATTGGTACAACTACTTTAAAAGAATATCGCAAATATATTGAAAAAGACTCTGCCTTAGAACGTAGATTTCAACAAGTATTAGTTGAAGAGCCAAATGTCGATGATTCTATTGGCATTTTAGAAGGTATCAAAAAATATTATGAAGAATATCACAAAGTAAAAATCTCTTCTGATGTAATCCGTGCAACTGTCATTATGTCTGAAAAATACATTCATGATAGATTTTTACCAGACAAAGCAATTGACATTTTAGATGAAGCTTGTTCCAGAATTAACTTAGAAAACAAAGAATTATACAAATTAGAAATGTTAAAGCAAGAACTTAATCATGTCCAAGCTGAAAAAGAAGAAGTTGTTGCTGCTGATTCTACTGAGGATTACCAAAAAGCAGCTGACTTAAAAACTCGTGAATGTCAATTAATAGAAGAAATTGACAAATTAAATAGTAAAATGAAATTAAAACAAATTACAATTCAAGATATTGCTAATGTAATTGAAAGTTGGACTAAAATACCAGTTAAAAAAATAACAGAAGCTGAAACTCAAAAATTACTAAACTTAGAAAATAATCTTCATAAAAGAGTTATTGGGCAAGAAGAAGCTGTTAGCAGTGTATCTCGTGCAATTAGAAGAAATCGTGCTGGTTTACAAAGCACAAAAAGACCACCATCTTTTATATTTGTTGGTCCAACTGGTGTTGGTAAAACAGAACTTGCAAAATCTTTAGCATTTGAAATGTTTGGAAGTGAAGATTCCATAATTCGTATTGATATGTCTGAATATATGGAAAGTCACTCTACTTCTAAACTAATTGGTGCACCTCCTGGATATGTAGGTTATGACGATGCTGGTCAATTAACAGATAAAGTTAAAAGAAAACCATATTCAATTATTTTATTAGATGAAATTGAAAAAGCTCATCCAGATGTATTTAATATTTTGCTTCAAGTATTAGATGATGGAAAATTAACTGATAGTCAAGGAAATACAGTTAGTTTCTCAAATACAATTATTATTATGACCTCTAATGCTGGCTCTAACCTAAATAATAATTCAATTGGATTTGGTGGTCAAACTATTAGTAAGAACAAAATTATGGACAGTTTAAAAGAAGTTTTCCGTCCAGAATTTCTAAATAGAGTTGATGAAATTGTATCTTTTGACAGCTTAACACAAGAACAATTAGTACAAATTATTAATCTAATGTTAAAAGATACTATAAATGCTCTAAAAGAAAAAGACATACAAATTGAAATTAGTAATAAAGCCAAAAACTTCATTTTAGAAAAAGGAACAAATATCAAATTTGGTGCAAGACCATTAAGAAGAGCTATTCAAAGATATATAGATGATGAACTTTCTGAAATGATTTTGCGTGGTGAACTTTTAGATGGAAATACAATACATGTCGATTTAAAAGGAGAAAAACTACAATTTCAACTAAAATAGGAGAAAATCATGTTAAAACACATACCAAATATATTAACAATTATACGTTTTTTATTAATACCAATTATTATATTTTATGTTTTTACAGGGAACTATATTTTAGCATTTGTGTTTTTTAGTATATCTGGTTTAACAGACATAGCAGATGGATTCATAGCTAGAAAATTTAACTTAATTTCAAACTTCGGAAAATTAATGGATCCTCTAGCAGATAAATTAACACAAATAGCTACCTTAACTTCCCTTGTACTTACAAATATTATTCCTATTTGGATTTTATTAATTGTACTATTAAAAGAATTTATTATGATATGTGGCGCATCTTTTCTTTATGGTAAAGATGTAGTGGTATATAGCAAATGGTATGGAAAACTTGCTACTGTATTATTTTATATTGCTATTGTAATATCTCTTTTACTAAAACAAAAACAATTTGAACTAATTGGATTTTGGAAACATTTAGATTTAAGCTTATATACTATTGCTTTAATTGCAACTATTTTCTCATTAATCATGTATATTAAAGACTTGTACAAAAAAGGATTTATAGATAAACAAGACTTAAAAAAAGAAGTAACCGTAGACAAAAAAAGATAGGATTTGGGGACGTCCCCCAAATCCTATTTATTTCTTAAATATAAAATCGTTGCATATTCAGCTTACAATGGTTTGCATTATTAGTTTGTTATTTATATATAGTTCTTTGCAAAATTGATTTACAGTTGTATTGCTATATCTTCTTTCGATTTTATTTTTCTATTTTATTTAATTCTTCAGTTATTACCTCATTATATACATATTTCCCATCTATCTTTTCATATACTTCTCCTACTTTTGCATCTTTTGGTAAATCTATATCGTTTATCGAATATGGACCACCATCTCCATGTTCCGATAAACAAACAGATTTATCATCCATTACCCAAGCAAAGTCGTTTCCTTTCCAACTTTTATTGTCTAAAAAAATCTTCCTTGTTTCATATAAGTTATATTCTTTCATCACATTATTTTCTTCATTTGAATTAGGCTCATTTGATATATTCTTTTTTTGATTCATACCTATCCCTTCATTCATAATATTCTTTAGTGCATTTTTTAATTCTTCTATAAATGTGTTTATGAAATCATTATTTTTATTTGTCAAATCGTTACCAATGTTTCTATTACTGAATAAATTCAAATCCAATATTTTACCTCCTATTTTTCTAATTTACTTTCTCCTGTTGCATAATCAATAATAATTCCATCTTGTACATTATATACATACACATTAAAATGTAAAACTCCATTGTCTTCAATAGAATATGCTTCTATATTCACTCCATTAGCTAATTGGTTTTCACCTTCGAAGTATGGAGTTACTCTATACATTACATGATTAGATTTATTTTGTTTCAAATAATTATAAACCCTATCTTCAAATTGTTTCATTCCCTTTACATTAAAATCTCTTGTACCTGTAATTAAATTCCTTTTATTCACATCTATTCCACAAATGCTTCAACCAATTAAATGACATCTATGATATAGATATTTTCCTAGAATTATATTTATATCATATTGTCTTTGTATAAATCCAGATGGTGTAATTGATGAATAATTGTTTTTTTCATCATCTTCATTTGCTTTTTTCCAACTAGTTTTTATCATAGCCATTCCGCACTCTTCCATTTTCTAAGTTTGAATAGCATTCATCTATTTGCATATCATACTCAAAAAATTTAGGTTCGTTATTATTTATCAAGACATATATGTCTCCACTATATTCTGGAATGTTAGATATTTTATAGGAAATTTGATTATCAGCTATCACATTTTCTTGTTTGTTTTCTTTTTTGGTTTTGATATCTAAACCTACAAAAATTATTATAATAAATAATACTAATATTCCTACTTTTTCTAACTTATTTCTTTTCATTTATTTCACC
>JAAWEC010000096.1 GCA_022794095.1 Clostridia bacterium | reverse complement strand
GATATTGAGCCATTTCCTCTATCACTTCTTGTATATAAGATTCTATCTTTTCCTCTTGATTGGTATAAGAAGTAAAATCACAGTAATAACATTTGCTTTTACAAAATGGTATATGTATATATATTCCTAACTCTTTATTTTCCATCTGCTATCTCCATTATTTTCTTTAAACGATAATTAACTCCTGATTTTCCAAGTGGGTCTTTTAATAGTTGTCCTAATTCAATTAAGGACTTATTTGGATTTTCTAATCTGAGTATTGCTATTTCTTTTAAATTATCATCTAATTTATTAAATTGACCTGTTTCTTGTAGCTTTTTTATAGCTGAAATTTGTAAAACTGAAGCATTTATTGTCTTGTTTAAGTTAGCTGTTTCGCAATTAACAAGACGATTTACCTTGCCTCTCATTTCTTTTTGGATTCTAATATCCTCAAAACTCATAACAGCTTTTCCAGCTCCTATTAATGCTAAAAATTTTGATATTTCTTCGCCATCTTTTATGTACATAGAAGATTGAAAGCTTTTTACATGAACACCTAAATTTTGTAATATTTCAATTGATTTTTCTAAGTTCTGCTTATTTACAAAATCTACTTCTAAATGATATTCTTTATTAGGATTGTTTACTGAGCCTGACCCCATAAAAGCACCTCTAACAATGGCTTTTAAGTTTTCTTCATTTGTATTTTCTAGTTGTAAAAAAATTTGTGTATCTTCTATTTTAATAAATTTGATATTTTTTGTCTTTACTTTTATAATAAAATTTTTTCCGTGAAACTTCTATTTTATGGTCAATTTCTAAATTTGATAGTAATTTGGAAAACCTATTAATATTATAGTCACTTTCTGTTGAAAATTTTATTTCTTTATTACTTATTTTTGTATTTCCTGATATAAAATAGCCTATCAATTCATTTTTTACTATTTCTTTATTTGACAAATTGCTATTTTTGTTTAATTCTTGCTTAATATCTGAAGAAAATGACATTAATCTCCCACCTTTGTTATAATTATTCTATCATTGTCATATAAATCTTTTTTTCCATAAGTGTTCACATACTTTTCTTCTTTTTCTATTAATTCTATTACATCTATTTTTTGGTCATACCCAATTTCTAGGCATAAATATCCACCATATTTCAAAAATTCATATGAATTACTAATTATTTTATGGTAGAATTTTAATCCATCTATTCCACCATCTAATGCAATAATTGGCTCTTTTTGGACTTCTTGATTTAATGTTTTTATAACATCTTTTTTTATATATGGTGGGTTTGATACAATAATATCATATTTTTCCTTTGGAATATCATTAAATAAATCAGATTGGAGAAAAGCAATTTGCTTATCTACTTTTTGTTCTATTGCATTTTTTTCTGCTATCTCTAAAGCTTTCTCACTTATATCAGTTGCTGTAATTTGGCTGTTTTCTATGTATTTAGCAAGTGAAATTGCTATTGCTCCACTTCCTGTGCATAAGTCTAAAATCTTTTTTGCATTTATCCTTTTTGCAATTTTAATTACTTCTTCTACTAAAACTTCTGTATCTTGTCTTGGAATTAACACATCTTTATTTACATAGAAATTCATTTTCATAAATTCTTGTAAGTGTGTTATATGTTGCAAAGGTATACCTTGCAACATTCTACTTACTCCTTCAAAATATCTTTCCTCTTGATTAGGTGTTAATTTTTTTTCATCATAGACTATTAAGTATTGCCTATTTTTATGCAATACATACTGCATTAATAACCTAGCTTTTTGCTTTGGGCTGTCAATATTTTTCGTTTTTAGCTTTATACTTGCTTTAGTAATTGCTTCTCTAATAGTCATGAAAAACACCTCTTTTCCATTTATTACCAAAATGTCCCAAAAGAAACGTCCCCAACGCGACATTACTCGAAGAATTTCTTGAAGTCTTGCTCATTGATTTTTTCTTTTTGTAATAGGGTTTCTGCTATTGCATCTAGTTTATCTCTATGTTGTCTTAGTAAACTTTGCGCATCATTGTATGCTGTGTCTATTAATGTTTTTACTTCTTGACCTATTTTGTCACCTATGTTTTCACCAAATAGTTGCATTTCATATGGTTCTTTTCCTTGGAAGTCAATTGGTCCGAAGTACTTCACTCATTCCGTATTTTGTTACCATGTCTCTTGCTATGTTTGTTGCAACTTCTATGTCATTACTTGCTCCTGTTGAGATGTCGTCTAATACTAATTTTTCTGCTGCTCGTCCTCCTAATAGGGCTATTAGTTTTTCTTGCATTTCTGTTTTTGAAATATAGTATTTGTCTTCATCTGATTTGTACATTGTGTATCCTCCTGCAACTCCTCTTGGTATGATAGATACTTCTTTTACGTCTGTTTGTGTTGGCAAGTATTTGCTAACTACTGCATGACCTGCTTCATGATATGCTGTTAGTTTTTTGTCTTTTTCTGAATATTCTCTTGTTCGCTTTTCTAACCCAACTGTTACTTTTTTAACTGCTTCTTCAATGTCATTGTTTTCAATTGCTTCATGGTTATTTTTTGTTGCAATTATTGCTGCTTCATTTAAGATGTTTGATAGTTCTGCACCTGTAAAGCCTGCTGTATCTTCTGCTATACTTTCTAAATTTACGTCTTCTGATATTTTTTTGTCATCTGAATGTATTTTTAAAATTTCTAATCTTCCTTTTAGGTCAGGTGTTGGAATTGTAATTTGTCTATCAAATCTTCCTGGTCTTAATAATGCTTTATCTAACATTTCTGGTCTATTTGT
>JAAWEC010000095.1 GCA_022794095.1 Clostridia bacterium | reverse complement strand
TAAGGCCCGTTGGTCAAGCGGTTAAGACACCGCCCTTTCACGGCGGAGACATGGGTTCGATTCCCGTACGGGTCACCAAACACACAAATTAAATAAATGCCACTTTAGCTCAGTTGGCCAGAGCATCGCACTTGTAATGCGAGGGTCATCCGTTCGAATCGGATAAGTGGCTCCATATAGGTCAGTAGTCTTGAAATAGTCTTGGTTACTGGCTTTTTTTTTATAAACTTATAGAACCATAAAAACCGTAATAAAAAAGGAGTATTTTTATGAACAACAAAAAAAAGAAAATAATATTAATAACAATTAATAATAGGACAAGGAAAAGAAGAATGGAATAAAAAATAAAAAAAGCAAGCAAAAGTTGACAAAAAGCAAGCAAAAAATGGTAGAAAAAAGCAAAAAAATGTACTATAATAAAAAATAAGAAAAGCATGCTATCATTCTATAATAAAAAAAAAGAAGGTGATACAAATGAAACTAAGTGAAAAACTAATCAAATTAAGAAAAGAAAAAGGACTATCACAAGAAGAATTCGGAAACCAAATAAATGTCTCAAGACAAGCAGTATCAAAATGGGAAAACGAAGAAGCAAAACCAGACATAAACAAACTAAAAGAAATAGTAAAAAAATTCAATGTAAACTACAACTATCTACTAAATGACGAAATCGAAAACAAAGAAGAAACAACAAAAACAGTAGAAACCAAACACAAAAAAGTATTAAAACCAATACTCATAGTACTATCAATATATTTACTAATCTGTACATATAAATTCATAGCAATGTACCAATTTTACCTAATAGCAAGCAGTTTTTCAGAAGAAAACTACAAAATAACGCAAGAAATCAAAAAATCATCAAACACATTAAGTAGAATAACAACAACAAAAATAGGAAACAAAATATTACAAGAATCATACTCTCCAGAAAACAAAGAACCAATAAAAGACAAAAACGAAAATACACTACCCTACAACATAGAATATACAGATACCGACAAAAAAATAAGTTATTGGCTAAATTATGACAAAGACAAAAACATGTACATATACCATGACAGAAAAAAAGAAATGACAAACAATAAAGAAAAAGAAGAACTATTTAAAAACAAAAACATCATAAAAGAAAATACACTAAACATAATCCCATCAGGATTCAAAGAAATATTCATAGCATCAATTGACCCAAGATATTACTATGTATCAATACAAAATCGACAAATAAGAAACTACTCATTTGCAAACAACGTAGAAACAAAAATACAACTAAACAAAGACTACTTAATAGAAAACATAAATCACAAAATTAAAGACAATGGAGAAACAGCAACATTTCATTATGATTATGACTATGTCCAAGACCACTTTAAAGAAATGCAAGACCCACAAGAAAAATATAATGACAAAATCTTATACAACGAAAAATAAAACCATAAATAATATAAAAGAAAGTAACATTAAAAGTGAACCCCAATTATTAGACAAAAAAAGTTTAATAATGAGGGTTCACTTCAATTTAGTCATCGATTTCATAAAAATTAAATAAAAAAAAAAAATTACACACTTTACTTGACAAAGTCTAAATTAAAGGATTAATATTGAGGGTATGCTTCATTGGAAACCATCTTAATGAGCAAAAATTATATATTTCTCCACTACTAATTTTCAACGATTAGCTAAACAGCAATATCTGTTACAGAATAACATAAAACGTAAGAATTTGAGAACTCTTACGTTTTTATAAATTGATGTAATGGACAAAATTTATTATTCTAATATTCTATCTGCTCTTGCTTTTAATTCGTTATTCTTATCTATTGTATCTTTTTGTTGTTCTATAAATCCTCTTAATACTTCTTTATCTTCATTTGATAAATTTTCTTCTTCTATTGTTTGAATTACTATTTCATATAGTTTAATTTCTTCTGGTGCGATATAATCATTTTTATTTTCAATAACTCCTTGAAAATTAGGACTATTAGCTATATCTTGTAGTATTTGTTCAAATTCTTCCTTATGATATTTTTTCATTACATTTTTTATTTTATCTTCTTTTTCTTTTAGTTCTTTTTCCTCTTTCTCAAATACTGCCTTTTCTTCACTTGAAAATGTACTACTACTTTGTTTCATATTTATGTCATTTTTATGTTCTTCTTCCCACTTTGCTTTTTCTTCAAGCAATCTTTCAGTATCCTTTTTATTTTCCTCTTCAATAGTTTTCTCATCTGTTCTTGGTAATATTATTATTCCTGTGATTGCTAATGTTGAAATTGGTATTATAATTAATAATGCAATTATAACTACAATTATAATTTTTTTATTTTTAGTCATTTTTATCACTCCTATCTCTTTTCAAATTTATAATATTAGAATACATAGAATATATAATAAGCATCTGGCTCTTGTCTACAAAAATCTAATAGATTTTTATTGAGTGTATTGTTTGTGTGATATGTCAATAAATACGAATTATTTTCATATCCTGTAATATACATACTATGAGTAGCATTACCTTGAATTCCAAGGAAATTATCAGCCTTTTGTATAACACATCCTTGAACTATTGCTAAATTCCATGCTTTGGATGGATCTTTCAATATTTCACTGCCTTTAAGTGTAAATGTACCTACTCTATCTGACCAATATTTTTTGAATTCTTTTGCACTAATCCAAGGACTTGGGTCTGTTAATGCCCAACTATCATTTAATTGATTAATATCCGATATTTCTGTGTAATTTCTATTTTTTCTATATATTCCCCATGCACTATTATCGATATGCCTACCAGAAGCTAATAAACATTGTGATACAAAATTCGTACAATCTCCATGAAAATTAGTTAAGTTTGGATACGCATATACATAACTATTCCAATTATCTTTTGCATATTTAACACCCATAACATTATTTTTAGAAACAGGTTCTAAAATCCATTTTTCATTCGGATGATTACTATATGTATATTGATTAACATTATCTCCTTTAGAGCAACCATATCCATGCGTAACTACTGCTTTCTTATAATTACTACTTTTGGCACTTATTTCATATGTAGATGTACTAGTATAAAATAATTTGAATTTTTGTGCATCACTACCATTATAACTCCAAATATGAACATTTGCAAGGTCTTCATCTTTTCCGATTGCATAAACTTTTTGTGGGAATACCACTTTTGATATTAACCATACATTACTTTATTTAAAAATTTTCTTATATCACTATTCATTCCTGTATTGACAATAGGGGCTGAACAATACTTTGCTTCTTCAATATTTTGCTTGATATGTCTTTTTATTATTTTATCAT